>SBBV01000368.1 GCA_005240015.1 Candidatus Odyssella thessalonicensis
CCGTCAGCTCGTGATAGTGCGTCGCGAACAGCGCGCGGCAGCGATTCACGTCGTGCAGATGCTCGACCGTCGCCCACGCGATCGAGAGCCCGTCGAAAGTCGCGGTGCCGCGCCCGATCTCGTCGAGGATCACCAGCGCGGATTCGCCGGCGCGATGCAGGATCGCCGCCGCCTCCACCATCTCGACCATGAAGGTCGAGCGCCCGCGCGCCAAATCGTCGGCGGCACCGACGCGCGAGAACAGGCGGTCGACGACGCCGATGCGCGCCTCGCTCGCGGGAACGTAAGAGCCCATCTGCGCCAGGATCGCGATCAGCGCGTTCTGGCGCAGGAACGTGCTCTTGCCCGCCATGTTGGGGCCGGTGAGCAGCCACAAGCGGCGCTCGGGGGCTAGATCGCAATCGTTGGGAACGAACGGTTCCTCGGGGCGGAGCGCCTCCACCATCGGATGGCGCCCGCCCTTGACGAGGAAGTGCTTGGAATCGTCGACGCGCGGGCGGCAGTAGCGGCGTTCGATCGCGAGCACGGCGAGTGCGGCGGCAAGGTCGAGCTCGGCGATTGCGCGCGCGGCCTCGCCGATCGCCTCGCCGCGCGCGGCGGCCTCCTTGACGAGATCGTCGAAGAGGGCGAGCTCGAGCGCCAGCGCCTTGTCGGCGGCGCGCGCGATCTTCTCCTCGAGCTCCGAGAGCTCGACCGTCGTGTAGCGCGTGGCGCTGGCCATGCTCTGGCGCTGGATGAACGGAGAGCCCGCTTGCTTCGGCAGCTTGCCGGCCTGCGCCGCCGTCACCTCGATGAAATAGCCGAGCACGTTGTTGTGCCGGATCTTGAGCGAGGGAATGTCGGTCTCGGCGCGGTAGCGCGCCTCGAGCGCCGCCACGAGCTGGCGGCCTTCGCTCCGGAGCTTCACCTGCTCGTCGAGCGCGGCCGAGCAGCCGGCGCGGATGAAGCCGCCGTCGCGCGCCAGCAGCGGCAGGTCGTCGGCGAGCGCGCGCGTGAGGCGATCGACCAGCGCGAGATGCTGGCCGAGGCCGCGCTGCGCCAGGTGCAGGCCCTTCGGCAGCGGCGGCAGCAGCGGCTGGCCGAGCGCTTTCCGGAGCGTCTCGGTTTCGCCGAGCCCGTCGCGCAACGCGGCGAGATCGCGCGGGCCGCCGCGCCCCAGCACGAGGCGCGAGAGCGCGCGCTCGAGATCGGGACAGCGCGTGAGCGATTCGCGCACGGCCTCGCGCGCGGTCGGCGCTTCGATGAACCACGCGACCATGTCGAGCCGCGCGGCGATGAGCGCCGGATCGGTCGAGGGTGCCGCGAGCCGCGCCGCCAGCAGCCGCGCGCCGGCGCCGGTCTCGGTGCGGTCGATGACGCCGAGCAGCGAGCCCTTGCGCTCGCCGGCGAAGCTCTTCGTGAGCTCGAGGTTGCGCCGCGTCGCCGCGTCGATCTCCATGATGCCGGAATCGGCGACGCGCCCCAAGCGCCCCAGGCGCGGCACGCGGCCCTTCTGCGTGAGCTCGACATAGTCGACGAGCGCGCCCGCGGCCGCGATCTCGGCGCGGCTCAACGGGCCGAGGCTGTCGAGCGCCTGCACGTCGTAGAGCTTCATGAGGCGCCGCCTGGCGCTCTCGCTGTCGAAGCGGCTTGCCGGCAGCGGCGAGAGCTGCGCCTTCCATTGCTGCAGTGTCTCGAACAGCTCGGGCGCCTGCATGAGGCGGTCGGCGGCGAGGATTTCGCCCGGCTCGATGCGCGCCAGCGCTGCGCCGAGGCTCGCGCGCGGCAGCAGCTCGCAGGCGAAATCGCCGGTCGTCATGTCGAGCCAGGCGAGCGCGGTCTGCGCTTCGGCCTCGGCGATGGCGGCGAGGTAGTTGTTGCGCCTGGCGTCGAGCAGCGCCTCCTCGGTGAGCGTGCCCGGTGTGACGATGCGGATCACCTCGCGCCGCACCATCGCCTTGGCGCCGGCGCGCTTCCGCGCCTCGGCCGGATCTTCCATCTGCTCGCAGACCGCGACCTTGAAGCCGGCGCGGATGAGGCGCGCGAGATAGGCCTCGACCGCGTGCACCGGCACGCCCGCCATCGGCACCGGCCTGCCGCCGACCGTCTCGCCGCGCGAGGTGAGCGTGAGGTTGAGCGCGCGCGCGCCGGCCTGCGCGTCCTCGAAGAACAGCTCGTAGAAATCGCCCATCCGGTAGAAGACGAGGCAATCCGGATGCTGGCGCTTCACCTCGAGATAGTGCGCAAGCATCGGCGTGGCCTGCGCGGGGTCGGGCCAAGCGGGCTCGGCTTTCGTCGGCGCCGTATCGTCGGGGGCCATGGGTCGGGAAACCTATGCCAGCCCGGCTACTTCCTCAATGCGCGCGAGCACGCCGCCACGCGGGGGCTGCGCAGAACACGGAGAAAGGGGGATAACCACAGAGCACAGGGAGAAATCCTTCACGCCAACGGCGCGTCCTCCGTGTCCTCGGTGCCTTCTGTGGTTCAAATCATTCTTCGCCGCGTTTTCCGCGGCTCCGCGCACCCTCGACGCGGGCGCCCGTCCGTGCGCAATATCTGTGGATAAGATCAAGAACCGCAGCCGAGGGCGTGGACGATGGACGAGATTGCGCAAATCACCGACGAAGAGGCGCTGCTGCTGCATTCGAGCGGCCGGCCGGGCAAGATCGAGGTGGTGCCGACCAAAGCGCTGACCACGCAGCGCGATCTTTCGCTCGCCTATTCGCCCGGCGTCGCGGTGCCGGTCCTGCGCATCGCCGAGAACGCGAACCTCGCCTACGACTACACGGCGCGCGGCAATCTCGTCGCCGTCATCTCGAACGGCACGGCCATCCTCGGCCTCGGCGATTTGGGCGCGCTCGCCTCGAAGCCGGTGATGGAAGGCAAGGCGGTGCTGTTCAAGCGCTTCGCCGACGTCGACGCGATCGACCTCGAGGTCAACACCAAGGACGTCGACGAGTTCGTCAACTGCGTGCGTTATCTCGGCCTCTCGTTCGGCGGCATCAACCTCGAGGACATCAAGGCGCCCGAATGCTTCATGATCGAGCAGCGCCTGCGCGAGCTGCTCGACATCCCGGTGTTCCACGACGACCAGCACGGCACCGCGATCATCGCCGCGGCCGGGCTCATCAACGCGCTCGATCTCACCGGGCGCACGATGAAGAACAGCAAGATCGTCATCAACGGCGCCGGCGCCTCGGGCATCGCGGTGGCCGAGCTGATCAAGGCGATGGGCGTGCCGCACGACCATGTCGTGCTCTGCGATACGCAGGGCGTCATCTACACCGGCCGCGAGAAGGGCATGAACCAGTGGAAGTCGGCGCACGCGGTCGACACCAAGGCGCGGACTCTGGCCGAAGTCGTGAAGGGCGCCGACGTCGTCGTCGGGCTTTCGGCCAAGGGCGCCTTCACGCGCGACATGGTGAAGAGCATGAGCGCCAAGCCGATCGTGGCGGCGCTCGCCAATCCCGATCCCGAAATCACGCCCGAGGAGGTGCGCGCGGTTCGCTCCGACGCCATCATTTGCACCGGACGTTCGGACTACCCCAACCAGATCAACAACGTGCTGGGCTTCCCCTACATCTTCCGGGGTGCCCTCGACGCACGCGCGCGCACGATCAACGAGGCGATGAAGATCGCGGCGGCCGAGGCGCTGGCGGCCTTGGCGCGCGAGGACGTCCCCGACGAGATCGACGCCGCCTATCGCGGCCGGCGGCTGCGCTACGGCCCCGAATACATCGTGCCGGTGCCGTTCGATCCGCGGCTCATCGCGGCGGTGCCGAGCGCGGTCGCCAAGGCGGCGATGGACAGCGGCGTGGCGCGCCGGCCGATCATCGACGAGAAGGGCTACATCCACGAGCTGCGCATGCGGCTCGATCCCACCGCCTCGTCGCTGCAGATGATCCTCGACCGCGTGCGCGCCAATCCGCGAAGAGTGGTCTTCGCCGAGGGCGAGGAGCCGCGCGTGATCCGCGCCGCCATCGCCTATGTCAACGGCGGCTACGGCCAGGCGATCCTGGTCGGGCGCGAGGAGAACATCGAGCGCGCGATCCGCGACAACGGCCTCGTGCTGCCGCACGGCATCGAGGTGTTGAACGCGCGCCTCTCGGCGCAGAATGCGCACTACACCGCGTTCCTCTACCGGCGCCAGCAGCGCCATGGCTGGCTGCAGCGCGACGCGCAGCGCGCGGTCAACAACGACCGCAACGTGTTCGCCGCCTGCATGGTGGCGCTGGGCGACGCCGATGCGATGATCACCGGCACCACGCGCCGCTTCGGCGTCTCGTACGAGCAGGTGACGCAGGTGATCGACCGCCGCCCCGGCCAGCGCGTGTTCGGCCTGACGATCGTGGTCACGCGCAACCGCACCGTCTTCATCGCCGACACGACCGTGCACGAGGAGCCGACCGCGGTCGAGCTCGCCGACATCGCCGAGGCGGCGGCACGCCGTGCGCGCGACATGGGCCACGAGCCGCGCGTGGCGCTGCTCTCGTTCTCGAATTTCGGCAATCCGCTGAGCCCCAAGACGCAGCGCATCCGCGACG
>SBBV01000290.1 GCA_005240015.1 Candidatus Odyssella thessalonicensis
ATGCTGATCGGCGTGGCGCTGGGCTGGGGCCTCAACTGGCCGGCGATGAAGCTGATCGTGGGCGAGGTGCCGCTCTGGCAGTTCCGGGCGGTGACCGGCGTCGGCGGCGCGCTGCTCTTGCTCGCCTTGGCGCGCCTCGTGCGCCAGCGCCTCGCGATCCCGCGCGAGCAGATCGTGCCGCTGGTGGCGGCGGCGTTCTTCAACGTCACCTCGTGGTTCGTCTTGATCGCCTATGGCGTGAAGCTCATGGCCTCGGGCCACGCCTCGATCCTCGGCTTCACCATGCCGATCTGGGCGGCCGTGATCGGCATGGCGGCGCTGGGCGAGCGGATGAGCGCGCGCCGCTTCGCCTCGCTGGCGCTCGGCGCGGCCGGCGTGGCCGTGCTGCTCTCGCACGATTTCAAAGCGCTCGGCGCGAGCCCGCTCGGCGCCGCGATCGTGCTCGCCGGCGCCTTCAACTGGGCGATCGGCGTGCACATCCAGAAGCGCGTGAAGTGGAAGCTCGAACCGCTCGCGCTGGCGGGCTGGCAGGTGGCGCTCGGCACGTTGCCGATCATCGTGATCGCGCTCGTCACTGAACCGTTCGTCTATCACCGCGCAAGCTGGCCGGTGCTCGGCGCTTCGATCTATCTCGTCTGCCTCGCGCTGGCCTTCTGCTACTACGCCTGGTTCCAGGTCGTGCGCATTTTCCCGACCCACATCTCGGCGATCGGCAGTCTGCTCGTGCCGATCGTCGGCGTGGGAAGCTCCTCGCTGCTCCTCGGCGAGCCCTTTGGCTGGCGCGAGGTGGCGGCGCTCGTCCTCGTCGTGGGCGCGGTTGCGCTCGTTCTCATCCAGCCGCCCGAGCGCGCGCCCGTGGCCGCGACTGCCGGCGCGCAGTCCGACTAAGGCGGGGCGACCGATGCAGGCCCGCGCCCTTATCCCGCCCTGGATCTGGCTGGTGCTGCTCTGGCTGGTCTGGGGCACGAGCTGGCCGGCGATGCGCACGGTGTTCCTCGAAATGCCGGTGTGGCAGTTCCGGGCGCTCACCTGCCTGATCGGAGGAGTCGCGCTGCTGGGCATGGCCAAGCTCGCCGGCGGCAACCTCCGCCTCGCGCGCGAGGATTGGCTGCCACTGCTGCTCGCCAGTGTCTTCAACATGACGACCTGGCACGTCACCTCGGGCTACGGCCTCACCATGATCGGCGCCGGGCACGCCGCGGTGGTGTGCTACACGCTGCCGATCTGGACCGCGCTCTTGGGCGCGGTCTTGCTGAAGGAGCGGCTCACCGCACGGGTCTTCGCCGGCCTCGTGCTCGGCATGGGCGGCGTCGCCGTGCTGGCTTCGCACGACTTTGCCGCGCTCGGTGCCGATCCGCTCGGCCTCGCCTTCGTGCTGGCCGCGGCGGTAAGCTGGGGCATCGGCACGGTGCTGATCAAGCGCCGCGCCTGGTCGGCCGGCATGAACGCGCTTGCCGGCTGGCAATTGCTGATGGCCGCGGCGCCGATCGGCCTCATCGCGCTGCTGACCGAGCGCTTCACCTTGCACGAGGCGAGCGGCGCGGCGGTCCTTTCCGCGTTCTACATCCTGTTGCTCGGCGTGATCGCGGGCTATGCGCTCTGGTTCAAGGTGGTGAGCCTGTTCCCGGCGACGGTGGCATCGATCGGGGCCCTGGTGACGCCGGTGATCGGCATGGCGAGCAGCGCCATTCTGCTCGGCGAGCCGATCGGCTGGCGCGAAGTGGTGGCTCTCGCCCTCGTGCTCTCGGCCGTGGCGCTCGTGATCTTCCGCCCGGCCCCGCAGCCCGCCGCGGCGTAGCGAATCCTTCAAGGCCCTGCGAACGCCGAGTGGCGTTCGCAGGGCACCTCAGGATGAGGCTTGGTTGGCATGCAGCAAAATCCTCATCCTGAGGTGCGAGGCGAACGCGCCTTCGCGCTCGCCGAGCCTCGAAGGATGGATCCGCGCAAGGCTTTGCCGGATGAGAACGCGGTTATCGCGGAATCGCCGCGACGTTGTCGATGAGCCGCACCGCGCCGAGCTTCGCGGCGGCGAGCACGCGGCCGGGGCGGTCGAGCGTCGCGAGCGGCGCGAGCGTGGCCGCGTCGACGAGCGCGAGATAATCGACGGCGGCGAAGCCGGCTTTGAGCAGCGCGGCTGTGGCCGCCTCGATCGTGGCGTCGAGGTCGTGCCCTTCGCGCGCGGCCGCCGCGACGCCGGTGATCGCGCGATAGAGCGCGGGCGCCACCTTGCGCTCGGTCTCGCTGAGATAGGCGTTGCGCGAGGAGAGCGCCAAGCCGTCCGCGTCGCGCACGGTGGGGCAGCCGACGATCTCGACCGGGATGTCGAGGTCGCGCACCATGCGCTTCACCGATTGGAGCTGCTGGTAGTCCTTCTCGCCGAAGAAGGCCTTGTCGGCCATCGCCTGGAGCAGCAGCTTCGTCACCACCGTGGCGACGCCGGCGAAATGGCCGGGGCGCGCTTCGCCCTCCCAGCGGTCGGTGACGCCGACGAGCGACACGGTCGTCGCGAAACCCTCGGCGTACATCTCGCTCAGCGGCGGCGCGAACAGAAGATCGCAGCCGACCGCGTCGAGCAGCGTGCGGTCCTGCTCTTCCTGGCGCGGATAGCGCGCGAAATCCTCGCGTGGCCCGAACTGCTTGGGGTTCACGAAGATGGTCGCGATGCTGCGCCGGCAGTGGGTGCGCGCCGCCTCGACCAGCGAGATGTGGCCCCGATGCAGCGCGCCCATCGTCGGCACGAGGCCCACGCTCTCGCCGGCACGCCGCCACGCCGCCACGGCGGCGCGGAGCTCGGCGACGCTGCGCACGGTTTTGAGCGCCATGCTCACGCCCGGGGCAGCTCGATGCGGAAATGCGCGCCGCCTGTGCCATCGACCAGCCGCACGCTGCCGTGATGCGCCTGCACGAGATCGCGCACGATCGCGAGGCCGAGGCCCGTGCCCCCTTTGCGCGCCGCCGCGAACGGCTCGAACAGGCGCGCGCGCACCTCGGGCGGCAGGCCGGGCCCGTCGTCGGCGATGTCGATCACGGCGCCCTTCACGCCCGGGGGCAGCGGCCGCGCGGCGCGTACGGTCACGGTCTTTGCGCCGACCTGTATCGCGTTGCGCATGAGGTTCGTCACGATGCGCTCGAAAGCGGCGCGGTCGGCCTTGAGCGGGAACGGGCGCGGCACCTCGTTGACGTGCTTGGCGTCGGGTGCGCCCGGCGCGAGCGCCTGGATGGCCTCGTCGACCAGGGCCGCGAAGTCGAATTCCGTGATCTCGAGCTCGTGCTCCTGTCCGCGCGCGTATTCGAGCGTCTGCGCGCAGAGGTCTACGGCGCGGTCGATCGCGCGCACGAGCGTCGGCGCCACGCGGCGCACGCCGGGGTCGGCGCTGTCGGCGATGCGGTCGGAGACGAGTTGGGCCGAAGAGAGCGCGTTGCGCAGATCGTGATTGATCTTGGTGACGGCCGCGCCCAGCGCGGCCAAGTGCTCGCGCTGGCGCAGCGCCTGACGCAGGCCCAGCTGCATGTCGCGCAGCTCGCGCTCGGCGAAGCCGAGCTCGTCGCCGCGCCCGGATGGCTTCATGAGGCGCGCCGTGTCCTCGGGCGCGTCGCGGAACGTCGCCATGTTCTCGGTGAGCCGGCGCAGCGGCCGCACCAGCAGCCAGTGCAGCGAGAGATAGACGAGGCAGGCCGCGAACAGCGAGATGATCACCGAGAGCACGAGGATGCGCCCCGAATACGAGATCATGTCGCGGGTGAGCGGCTGCTCGTTGATGAACACTTCGAGCAGCACGCCGCCGTCCTGCGGCGACAGATCGATGACGCGGACCGGGCCGGCTTTCGGCGCGAGCAGCGTGGCGAGCGCGTTCCAGATCAGGGTGAAGAATCCGGCTTCGCGCAGATCGTAGGTGGCGTCGATGCGCTCGGGGACCTCGCCCAGCGCCACGCGGCGCGGCTGGCCGGCCTGAAAGCGGATCACCCCCAGCGCGCGCGTGTGGCCGAGCAGCTTGCCCTCGAGCTCGGGGCTGATCGCGGTTTTGGCCTCGGTGGCGGCGTCGATCGCGAGCGTGGCGAGATGCGCATCGGCGATGGTGTCGCGCAGCGCCTGCAGGCGATAGCGCGCGATCGAAGGCACGTAGATCAGCACCTCCGCCAGCATGACGAAGACAATGGTCCACAGCAGCAGCCGCGTGGTGAGACTGCTTCGGATGGACGGCAGACGGGGAGCTGCGGCGGGCATCCGGTATCCTCAGGATGCCGACTATATAGGGACAGCCGCCGCCCGCGTCACTTGGGCCCTAGCTCTTTCGGTTTCCCTTCCACCACCGGACGACGACCGGCAGCAGCGCGAGCAGCGCGAGGCCGAGGATCGGCAGCAGGATGTTCCATTGGAAGATGATCTTGAGATCGGGCTTCTCGCCGCGGTCGAGCAGCGTGCCGAGGCCGCTGCCGACGCTGGCGAACACGAAGCCGCCGGGAATGATGCCGATGAAGGTGGCGGCGGCGAAGCTGCGGAGACTGACGCCGCAGAAGGCGGGCACGAGGTTCACGAGCCAGAACGGGAAGATCGGTACCAGGCGCAGCGCCAAGAGATAGCTGAACGCGTTGCGGCGGAAGCCGTCCTCCATGCGCCGGATCGTGGAGCCGGCGCGCGCGCGGAGGAAATCGGCGAGCGCCGTGCGTGCGGCAAGGAACACGGCAATGGCGCCGATGGTGGCGCCGATCACGCTCGCGGCGGTGCCAAGCCAGAGGCCGAACAGGTAGCCGCCGACGATGGTGGCGAGTGCTCCGCCCGGGATCGAGAACGCCGTCATCAGCGCATAGCCGCCGGCATACGCAATCGCGGCCACCGTGCCCCAGCGCCCGACCCAGTCCATGAGCATGCCGCGATGGACGCGGATCGTCTCGAACGAGACGTAGCGATGCCAGCCGAGCGCGAAGAAGGCCACGAGCCCGGCGCAGAGGATTCCGAGCGGCAGCAACCTCAGCCAGAGCGGCCGGGCTTTTTGGGCGGGCAGCGCACCGCGTGCGGGGTCATGGTCGGCGGACATGGGTCCTTTCTCTCTCTACCGCAAACCCCCGCATCGGTCGGCAAGGCTAGCACGCGGGCCGGCCAGGGCCGCATTAACGCTTTGTCATGCGGGATTCACGCTCGCGTGACGCGGGGGGAGCGGCTCGGCCTGCCGCACTAGGTCGTTTGCCGGCCGCCAAGCCCTTGGCAGAAGCCAAGACTTTGGCCGCGCCCAACCCTTTGGCCACATTGACTTGGCCGAAGCGCCCCCCGTATAGAGGCGCCGCCTAGCGCGTTTCCCACGAAACCGGATCGCGATTCCCTGCGCCAGCGGGGACGCGATGCGGCTGTTTTCGTTGTGGGCGCGGGTCCCTATATCCCCGCACATCGGAGTGTTCCCGTGCCGAAACGGACCTACCAACCGAGCAAGCTGATCCGCAAGCGCCGCCACGGCTTTCGTGCGCGCATGGCGACCAAGGGCGGGCGCAAGGTGCTCTCGCGCCGCCGCGCCAAGGGCCGCAAGCGGCTGACGTTCTGACCATGAGCGGCGCCCGGCGGGCGCTCCTCACCCTGGCGCGGCGGGCGGATTTCCTGCGCGTCGCCGGCCGGGGGACGAAATGGGCGACGGCCGGGCTGATTCTGCAGGCTTGCCCCAATCGCGCCGAGGAAAGCGCGGCGGGGGCCGGTCAATCCGGAGCAAATGTGAGCGCAACCGAAACGATCCGCGTCGGATATACGGCGAGCAAGAAGGTGGGCGGCGCCGTCGTCCGCAACCGCGCGCGCCGGCGCTTGAAGGCGCTCGCGCGCGACGTGCTCGCGCGCGAAGCGGCACCCGGCCACGACTACGTGCTGATCGCGCGCGCCGAAACCGCGACGCGCGACTACGCCGACCTCCAGAATGACTTGCGCTTCGCGCTGAAGCGGTTGCGCCTGCTCGAGCGCGCGGAGGCGTCCGTGCTTTCCGAAGGAATGCGACCTTGAGCCCGCTCGCGCATCTCTTCCGCGGCTGCGTGCGCGCTTATCAGCTCGTGCTCTCGCCGCTGTTGGGCCGCCAATGCCGCTTCCTGCCAACCTGCTCGCATTACGCGATGGAGGCGCTCGAGCGCCTCCATCGCGTAATGCGAGCAGGTTGGCAGGAAGC
>SBBV01000555.1 GCA_005240015.1 Candidatus Odyssella thessalonicensis
CAGATGATCGAGGCCGCGCAGCGTGCCGCCCGGCGCGAATTCGCTCAGCAGGCGCCCACCTTCGGCGCCGGGCGCTTCGCCGGCCGCGGGGGCAAGGTCGGCCAGCGCGATCTTGTCGCCCTTGGCGAAGTAGAGCCCGATGCTGCGGTTGTCCTTGAGCGCGCTATAGCCCTCGAGCACGAGGACCGCGCCGTCCTTGAAGGTGAGGACGAGGCTGCCGCTGGGATCGACCTGCGACTTCGCGATCTGTCCGAAGCCGAAGTTCAACGCCATCGGCTTGTCGTCGGTGAGCTTGAAGGTCGCGGTCTCGCCCGCCGGCGGCTTCTGGATGATGACGACATCGCCGGGCGTGCCGGGCGCCGGCTTCTCGGCCGTGCGCGGGCCCGTGGTCGGCGACAGGAGCTCGGTGAACGCGTAGTGCTTGCCGTCGGGCTGGATGATGGTGGTGCGCACCTCGCCCAGCATGCCGAAGGCGGTCATGTAGTCCTTGAGGATGATCTTGCCGCCGTTGTCGAACTCGAGGACGAGATCGTCCCTGACGACGTCGCGCTCTTTGACGTCGGCCGCGTTGAACGCAAGCTTCAGCGGCCGACCGGCGACGACGTTGATGGTGACGGTCTGCCCGGCGCCGGGGCGCGGAACTTCGATCGGCGTCACGCCCGCCTGCGCCACCTCCACGCGGCCGATGCCCGCATCGCGCATGGCGGCGAGCTCAAACGCTTCCGTCTGCTCGACGGCGCCGTTGGCGTCCGGGCGATCTTTGGCAGTGGACAAGGAAGCGCTCCCCGTTCAAAGCACGAGCGGCCGGAGCGGCCTTCCTGCGGCGTCCGAGCCCAATGCACCGCGTTCGGCGGCGCCGCTCGTGCCGAGTCGGAAGGGTCTCCAACCCATCGCCGCCGCCTCGGGGAGCGCGTGCAACCGATCCTTTCGGAGGACCGGGAGGCGGCCGCGATGACGGCCCCGCGGGGCCTTTCATCGGTCAGACGTTCGAGCCGTTAACCATCTTTGTAAGGCTCGACGAAACAGTGAATCTCCTTATCCGAGGAAATTCGCGGCGTCAAACAAGATCATCCTTAACGCCGCACCTTTGCCCGGTCGCTGAATGGTTACTGCCGCGGCGGCGCCGGCGGCGGGCCGGGCGGCGGCGGTGCGGGTGGCGGCGCAGCCTGGGGCGGCGGCGGCGCCGGCTGATCGCCGCGCGGACCCTCGGCCGGAACCGACCAGATGAGGTCCTCGCGCCGCGGCGTGATGTCTTCGTTGAAGCTCTCGAAGAGGTTGCGCGGCGGCGGGCGCGTGGCTTCGGGCGGCGGCGTAATGCCCAGCACTTCGAGCAGGCGGCCCATGCTGGCGAGCGTGCGATAGATGCCGAACCGCACCGTCGCCTCCTCGGTCGCCAACGCGGTCTGGTTGTTGAAGATCTCGTTCTGGATGTCGAGCAGGTCGAGCAGCGTCCGGCGGCCGCGGTCGAATTGCTGCGAGTAGGCGACGCGCACGCGCTCGTTGGCCTGGAGCTGCTGCTGCAGCGCGACGCGGCGCTCGCGCGCGGACTGCACCGCGTTCCACGAAACCCGCGTCTGCTGCGCCACCTCGCGGCGCGAACGCTCGAGCGTCTCGCGCGCTTCGTAGAGCCGCGCCACCGATTCGCGCTTGCGCGCGGTGTCGGTGCCGCCGCGGTAGATGTTCCAGCGCCCGACCAGCATCAGCGTGAATTGCTGCGACTGGCCGCGCACCCCGTCGGCGTTGTAGAGGAAGTTGTAGTTGGCCTCGGCGGTGATCACCGGGAAGAAGCGCGAATCGGCGATGCCGACCGCGGCGTGCGCCACGCGCACGTCGGCAAGCGCTGCGCGCACCGCCGGCGCCTGGTCGACCGCGGCACCGACCGCCTCTTCGACGCTGGGCGGCAGCTGGCCGTCGGGCGACGACGTGTCGGTGAGCCCCGTGGGCGGCTCGCCCACGGCCTGGATGTAGAGTGCCAAGGCGTCGCCGTATTGCTTGCGCGCGGTGGCGACGTTGGCCTGCGCGTTGGAGAGGCGGGCCTGCGCCTGGTCGACGTCGGACTGGGGCCCGCGGCCGCCGCGTGCGCGCGCCTGGACGCGGCGCAGAATCTCTTCGTGCACGCGCACGTTCTGGATCGCGATGTCGACGATGCGCTGCGTGCGCTGGAGCTCGAGATACGCCTCGATGGCGCGCAGCGCGATCGCCTGCGCGGTGTCCATCGTGCGATGCGCCGACGATTCGACGCGGTAAAACTGCCGATTGACGTCGGACGTGGTGCCGAAGCCGTCGAACAGCAGCTGGCGAAGGCTGACGCCGGCCTCGTAGCGGTTCATGTCGATCCAACCGGACTCGCCCGGCGCGCGGCCGGCGCGCGCGCGCGTGGTGGGATCGTTCACCCACTCGTGGCCGATCGCGCCGCGTACGTCGACCGACGGGAGATAGGCGCCGCGCGCCGCGCGCAGCTCGTGCTGGATCGCGCGCCGCGAGAACCTCAGCTGGCCCACTTCGGGATGCGTCGCCACCGCGGTCTCGGCCGCTTCCTTGATCGTCTTCGCGTCGACCCAGCCCGGTGCGAAAACGAGCGCGCTCACGGCGGCCGCTGCCGCCAGACGCGCCGACATCGTGGCAACGCTGATCATGATTCCCCTGCCAATCCCCGGGTTGGCTACGGCGCGCAGACGCGCGTGGCATCCTCATGCCGATCCCCCGCGGCGCGCACCGAGCATCTCGAGAAGAGTATGCCGAGTTACTCTTGGCGGGGACAAGTAAATAATTGATTAACCAGAGTGCAAGCGAAATCGTGGTTAAGGGGTGGGCACGAAATCTTCCACAATTCCCGACCTTTTCCCCAAGACTCGCGGTCTGATCAATGATTGAGTACAAGCCAATAGTCGAAGTTCCCTACTCGTACAATTGACCCAAGTATTGCCGGATTTACTTTGCCGCCGGCCGCAAGCGGGCGCGGAAAGGAAGTGTTAACTTTGCTGGGTCACCTTCCTCCGGCTATGAGGCGCGGACCGCGGCACGCGGCGGCCCGGCGGCACGGCGTTGCTGTGTCGCGGGCGGCAATGATGCTACTGTCCGGCCTCGCCCCGAGGACGTCGGCGCAGCGTCGCGGCCGGGTGCGCTGCCGGTCGCGTGCATTCGGCGGAACGTCGGGGAGAGTGCAAGAGTGTCGGCTGCCACTGTCGGAAACATCGTGCCGGATCACGCCGCTTCGCCGCATCGCTATGAGGAGCCGCTGCCACAGGGGCAGGCGCCGATGAACCGACGCGCACCGCCGCCGCCGGGCGAAACGCTCACGCCGGGCAGCGCCTCTGCCGCGCCGCCGCGCGAGGGCAGCGGACATTCGCGCGGCGTGGCACCGCCGGCGCGGCCGCTGGTGTCGCCCGCCCAGCCGATTCAGTTCCCGGTCCGCGACGAAGACGAGGCGTTGCGCTACGAGATTGCCCGCGGACCGCGGCACGACAGCAACGTGACGCCGCTGCGCCCGGCGCCGACTTCGACCAATCCGTTCCCGGTCCCGCCGATCCAGCACCGCGCCAATCCGCCGGCGGCGCCGCTCTATCCCGCGGAGCCTGCGCCGCCGCACCAGCCGGCGGGGCCGATCCATGTGCCGCCGTCGCGCGCCCAGGCGGCGCAGTACGCGCCGCAGCCGCGATACGCGCCGCAGCCGCAGGCGCCCTACCCGCCGCAGCCCGAGCCCGCGCCGAGCTTCCCGCCGCGCCCCGGCGCCGCGATTCCGCCGCCGCCGATCGTCGACC
>SBBV01000392.1 GCA_005240015.1 Candidatus Odyssella thessalonicensis
GACTCGAGCAGCTGAAGCAGCTGCTCGAGTCACGTCCGCCCTTGCCCGAGGAGCGCTTGGCGCAGGAAGCGGCGCTGCTCGCGACGCGCGGCGACATCCGCGAGGAGATCGACCGCCTCCGCTCGCACTGCGACGCCGCCGCCGAGACGCTGGCCAAGCCCGGCGCGGTCGGCCGCCAGCTCGACTTCCTGGCGCAGGAGTTCAACCGCGAGGCCAACACGCTCTGCTCGAAATCGGCCGACGTCGAGCTCACGCGCATCGGGCTCGAGTTGAAGACCACGATCGACCAGTTCCGCGAGCAGATCCAGAACGTCGAGTAGCGATGGAGATCGGGCGCCGCGGCTTGATGCTCGTGCTCTCCTCGCCCTCGGGCGCGGGCAAGACGACGATTTCGCGCAAGCTGCTCGCGATCGAGCGCGAGCGCATGGTGCTCTCGGTGTCGGTGACGACGCGTCCGCGGCGCCCGGGCGAGGTCGAGGGGCGTGACTACTATTTCATCGACAAGGCCAAGTTCGCCGCCATGGTGGCGAACGGCGAGCTGCTCGAGCATGCGAGCGTGTTCGGCCACAGCTACGGCACACCGCGCGCGGCCGTGGAGAAGGCGCTCGCCCAAGGCCGCGACGTGCTGTTCGACATCGACTGGCAGGGCACGCAGCAGCTGCGCGAGAGGGCGAGGAGCGACCTCGTCAGCATCTTCGTTCTGCCGCCCGACATGGCCGAGCTCGAGCGCCGTCTCCGGGAGCGCGCGCAAGACAGCGAGACGGTCGTGCAAGGACGCATGGCCAAGGCCAACGACGAGATGAGCCACTGGGCCGAATACGACTACATCGTCGTCAACCGCGACCTCGAGGCGAGCGTCGACCAGGTGCGCGCGATCCTCACCGCCGAGCGCCTGAAACGCGACCGCCAGATCGGCCTCGGCGATTTCGTGCGCGGGCTCATGCGGAAGCAATAGGCCGTTGCGGGGCAGGGCAGCTCAAATGCGCTGCCAGTAGCGCGTCTCCTCTTCGAGCTGCATCTTCTCGTCGCCGAGGAAGTCGCGGCGCGAGACAATGCCCACCACGCGCTCCTCCGCAATGACGGGAAGGTGGCGGTAGCCGCGGTCGTGCATCATGCGCAGGGCTTCGATGGGCGAGCTGTTCGGCGCGATCGAATCGGGGTTGCGCGTCATGACGATGGCCAGCACCGTCTTGCGCGGATCGAGGCCTTCGGCCACGACCCTGTTGACGACGTCGCGTTCGGTGAAGATGCCGCAGAGGCGCTCCTGGTCGATGACCAAGACGCTGCCGACGTGGCGGCGCTTCATCGCGACGCATGCCTCTGCCACCGTCGCCTCGGGGCCGAGCGACAGGACATTCTGCTCGTGAACCACGTCGGGAATGATCCTTCTGCGCATAGGATCCTCCGTCTGCGTTTGCCGAGCGCAGGATACGACGGGGCCGGCGTCTTGGACAGCGTCAGTGCACGCGGGAGGCTCGCGCCAGGGCACAGAACTGCTCCACGCTCAGCTCCTCGGCGCGCGCGGTGGGCGCGATGCCGGCGGCGCGGCATAGCGCTTCGCCGCCGAGGGCCTTCAGCGATTGGCGCAGCATCTTGCGGCGCTGGCCGAACGCGGCGGCGGTGACCCGCTCGAGCAGCGCGGGATCGGCCGGCGCGAGCGGCGCCGCGCGCGGCACGAGGCGCACGACGGTCGATTCCACCTTGGGCGGCGGCACGAAAGCGCCGGGCGGCAGCGTGAAGAGGCGCTCGATCGTCGCGCGCCACTGCGCGGCGACGGAGAGTCGCCCATAGTCCTTGCTGCGCGGCTTGGCGATGAGGCGATCGGCGACTTCCTTCTGGAACATGAGCGTCAGGCTCTCGTAGCGCTCGATCGCGCCGAGCCAGCCGAGCAGGAGCGGCGTCGCCACGTTGTAGGGGAGGTTCGCCACGATGCGGTAAGGCGGCGGCAGCGCCCGCGCCGCGCATTGCTGCGCCGGATCGAGCTTGAGCGCGTCGCCTTCCAGCACCGTGAGCCGCCCCGGATAGGCGGCAGCGAGCTCGGCCAGCGCCGGGAGGCAGCGGCGATCGAGCTCGATCGCGAGCACGCATGCGCCGGCCGCGAGCAGCGCGCGGGTGAGCCCGCCGGGCCCGGGGCCGATCTCGATCGTGGTGCCCGCGGCGAGATCGCGCGCGCCTTCGGGACGAGCCGCGCGCGCGATCTTGGCGGTGAGGTTGAGGTCGAGGAGGAAATGCTGGCCGAGGCCGTGCCTGGCGGCGAGCCCGTGCCGTGCGATCACGTCGCGCAAGGGCGGTAACTCGGGCGCGCTCACGTTCTCCTCGGGCACGAATTCATGCCAGCGCGATCGCGCGATGGCGGACGATCGGGGCTAGGCACGGCCGTTCGCGGCGCGCCGGCAGGCGGCCATCGCCGCCGCCATCTTCAGCGCCGCGATGAGGCTGTCGGCGCTGGCGACGCCCTTGCCGGCGATGTCGAGCGCCGTGCCGTGGTCGGGCGAGGTGCGGATGAACGGAAGGCCGAGCGTCACGTTCACCGCGCGGTCGAAGGCCAGCGTCTTGATCGGGATCAGCGCCTGATCGTGATACATGCAGAGCGCGGCGTCGTAGCGCGCACGCGCCGCGGCGTGGAACATCGTGTCGGCCGGCAGCGGATGGGGGTCCACATAGGTGGCGCCGGCGATGCCGGCCGAC
>SBBV01000024.1 GCA_005240015.1 Candidatus Odyssella thessalonicensis
CCTTCGGCGCGCGATTCTTACTTCTCCCCGGCTCCCCGGCTCCCTGTTCACTTATCTTTGCTCGAACCGGCACGGCGCTAGCCCCGAAGGCGCGGGTTGACGAGGACGTAGGCGATGTCGGCGAGCAGATTGAGCGTGATGTAGACGGTCGCCGTCACCAGCACCACGCCCTGGATCACGAAGTAGTCGCGGCTGAAGACGGCATCGACGACGAGCTTGCCGAAGCCGGGCACGGTAAAGATCTGCTCGGTGAGCACCGCGCCGGAGAGCAACGTGCCGAGTTCGAGTGCCCCCAGCGTGATCACCGGCGTCATCGCGTTGCGGAAGGCGTGCTTCATGATCACCTTCCGCTCGAACAGGCCCTTGGCGCGCGCAGTGCGCACATAGTCCTGTGCCAGGACCTGCAGCATAGCGCTGCGCGTGTGGCGCATGATGATGGCGGCAATGGCGTTGCCGAGCACGAAGGCCGGCATGATCAGGCGCGTCATGTTGCCCCAGAAATCGTCGCCGGGGCTCACGTACCCACCCGGCGGCAGCCAGCCCAGCGTCATCGAAAAGAGGAAGATGAGCAGGATCCCGAGCCAGAAGTTGGGCGTCGAGATGCCCCAGAGCGCCACCACGTTGGCGGCGTAGTCCCAGACCGTGTCCTTCTTCACCGCCGAGACCACGCCCATCGAGATGCCGATGGCGAGCGCGATCACGATGGCCATGGCGGCGAGCTGCGCGGTGACCGGCAGCTTCTCGAGCACCAGCTGGCCCACCGGCTGCTTGATGCGCAGCGATTCGCCGAGATCGCCCTGGAACACGCCCTTGACCCAGTAGAAGTACTGGACCGGGATCGGCTCGTCGAAATGGTACTTGGCCTTGATCGCCGCGATCGCCTCGGGGTCGCGCTCCTCGCCGGCCATCACCGTCGCCGGATCGCCGGGCAGCAGCTGCTGCAGGCTGAAGATGATGATCGAGACGAAGAACAGCGTCGGGATCAGCTGCAGCAGGCGGTGGGCGAGGAAGGTGAACATCAGATGACAGATGTCAGAGGACAGATGTCAGAACGGAAAACTCCTCCCTTCTGTTCTCTGTCCTCTGTTCTCTGTCCTCCGCGCTACAGCTTCACGCCGACGACGCGGATCAGCCCATCGGGTATCAGCCTGAAGCCCTGGAGCTTGTTCGTGTGGGCGAAATAGAAGCGGCGGTGATAGAGGTAGATGATCGGGCCTTCGTTGAGCGTCTTCATCGCGATCTGCTCGAACAGCTTCTTGCGCTTGGCGGCGTCGTTTTCCTGGCGCTGTTGGCTGAGCAGCTTGTCCACCTCTTCGCTGCAGTAGCGGCCGTCGTTGAACGGCGCCTTGCAGGCGATGAAGCCGAACAGGTTGCCGTCAGGATCGGTCCGCCCGCTCCAGCCGATCAGGAAGGCCTCGAAATCGCCCTTGTTCGCCGCGGTCAAGGAGGTGGCAAACTCGGTGACGCGGATCTTCAGATCGAAGCCCGCTTCCTTCACCATCGATTGGATCACCTCGGCGACCTGCCGCGTCTCGGGGTTGTTGGGCACCATCAGCTCGACGGTGAGCGGCGTCTTTACGCCGGCCTCGGCAAGCAGCTTCTTCGCCGCCGCCACGTCGCGCTTCGGGATCGGCAGGCTCTGCTGGTACATGGCGTGGTGCGGCGCCACCCACTGGTTGCCGATCACGTTCTCGCCGTTGAACACGACCTGGTTGATGGCACCCCGGTCGATGGCGAGTTCGAAGGCCTTGCGCACCTTGGCGTTCTGCCCGAACGACGTCTTGGCGCGATCGCCGTGGTTCAGGTTCATCGTGATGCCCTGATAGCCGAGCTCGATCACGGTCGAGAGCTTGAGCTTCGGGTCCTTCTTCACCGTCGGCGCGTCGGTCGCGAGCGAGCGCTCGATGATGTCGAGGCTGCCCGAGCGCAGATTGGCGAGGCGCACGGTCGAGTTCTCGATCGGCTGGTAGATGATCTTGTCGATGTGGACGTTGGCCTTGTTCCAGTAGCCGTCGAACTTCTCGACGATGATGTGGCGCTGCGCGACGCGCTCGACGAACTTGTAGGGTCCGGCGCAGACCGGCTTGGTGCCGAACTGGGCGCCCAGGGCCTTGGCGGCCTTCGGCGACACCATCATGCCGGCGCGGTCGGTGAGCTGCGCGATCAGCGGCGCGTAGGGCGCCTTCAGCACGAGCTTGATAGAAAGCGGGTCGACCACCTCGATCTTGTCGATCGGCGAGATCTCGCCGCGGCGGAACGAGCCCTGCATGGTCAGATGCCGCTCGAGCGAGAACTTCGCCGCCTCGGCGTCGAACTTCTCGCCGTCGTGGAACTTCACGCCGTCGCGGAGCTTGATCAGCACTTCCTTGCCGTCGCCCGAGACTTCGAAGCTCGTGGCGAGCTGCGGCACGATCTTCACGTTCTCGTCGATGTCGAACAGCTTGTCACAGAGCGACGCGAACACGATGCGGCCCACATAGGTGCGGGCCAGGGTGGGATCGAGGATGTCGGGATCCTCGGCCAGGCCGACGCGCAGCGTCGTCTGGGCCGATACGGAAGAGGCCAGCGCAGCACTCAATGCTGCGGCCAGCACGAGACGCGATGCGAACATGTGTTCCCTCCTCGGTGATGCGGATTTTTGCGGCGATGCTAACCCGATTCGTGAACGCGCGATAGGGCTGGCGTATTCCCTGTATACCAGCGTTTCGGCGGGGAAACCGATTGCCGTTTCGCGAGGCGTTCCCCACCCTGTGGGACCGGGCGGCTCCAGCCGCGCTCTCCGTGCCACCGGATAGGCAGTGCGCGCCTGGAGGCGCGCGATCCCACACTGCGCCTACGCCGGCGGCGCGGTGCGGCCGGCCGCAAACGCCGCCTGCAGCTTCCCGAGCACCGCGTCCTCGGCCCTGCGCTCGGGGGTCACGTCGGGCGCGCGGATTTCGCGCCAGAAATGGCAGGCGGTTGCGCGTTTCCCCTCGGCGATCAGCGCCGGCACCTCTTCGCGGCAGCGCTCGCGCATATGCGGGCAGCGCGTGTGGAAGCGGCAGCCCGGTGGCGGCGCGAGCGGGCTCGGCACGTCGCCCTCCAAGATGATGCGTTTCCGCCGCGCGGCCGGATCGGGCACCGGCACGGCCGAAAGGAGGGCTTGGGTGTAGGGATGGCGCGGCTCGGCGAACAGCGTGGCGGTTTCGGCCAGCTCGACGATGTGCCCGAGATACATGACCGCGACGCGCGTCGCGATGTGTCGCACGACGGCGAGATCGTGGGCGATGAAAATGTAGGAGAGCCCGAATTCGCGCTGGAGATCGGCGAGGAGGTTCACGACCTGCGCCTGGATCGAGACGTCGAGCGCCGAGACCGGCTCGTCGCAGACGATGAGCTTGGGCTCGACCGCGAGCGCGCGCGCGATGCCGATGCGCTGGCGCTGGCCGCCCGAGAATTCGTGCGGATAGCGCTCGGCGTGCTCCGGCCGCAAGCCCACGCGGCGCAGCAGCTCGCGCACGCGCGCGCTGCGCTTTCCCGCCGGCACGATGTCGTGGAGCGCCAGGGGCTCGGCGATCATCTGGCCCACCGTCATGCGCGGATTGAGCGAGGCGTAGGGGTCCTGGAAGATGATCTGCATGTGCCGGCGCAGCCGCCGCATCGCCGAACCGCCGAGCGCGTGGATGCTCTGGCCCTTGAAGACGACGTCGCCGGCCGTGGGCTCGAGCAAGCGCAATACGAGCCGGCCCACGGTCGACTTTCCGCAGCCGCTCTCGCCGACGAGCGCCAAGGTCTCGCCTTCATTGAGCGTGAACGAGACCCCGTCGACCGCCTTCACCCATGCGCGCGGCCGCCCGAATACGTCCCGCCGCGCCGGGAAGTGTTTCACCAGATTGGCAGCTTCGAGGAGGGCGCTCATGTTCTTCGCCCGCTCCCCCCTTGAGGGGGAGCTGTCGAGC
>SBBV01000314.1 GCA_005240015.1 Candidatus Odyssella thessalonicensis
GACAACATCCGCGACACCTTCAAGGTGCTGCTGCAGATGACCGTCGTGCTGATGTACGGCGCCGGCCTGCCGGTCGTGAAGGTGGGGCGCCTCGCCGGCCAGTTCGCGAAGCCGCGCTCGGCGCCGACCGAGGTGCAGAACGGCGTCGAGCTGCCCGCCTATCGCGGCGACATCATCAACCGCATGGACTTCGACGCCGACGCGCGCCGGCCCGACCCCGAGCGCATGATCGAGGCCTATTTCCGCGCCGCCTCGACGCTCAACCTGCTGCGCGCCTTTGCGCTCGGCGGCTACGCCGATCTCCACAAGGTCCACAAGTGGAATCTCGACTTCGTCAAGGACAGCCCGGCCGGCGCGCGCTACGAGGCGCTGGCGAGCAACATCGATTCGGCGCTGATCTTCATGGAGGCGTGCGGCATCACCGCCGATTCGGTGCCGCAGGTGAAGGAGGCGAGCTTCTTCACCTCGCACGAGGCGCTGCTGCTGCCCTACGAGCAGGCGCTGACGCGCCGCGACAGCCTCACCGGCGACTGGTACGACTGCTCGGCGCACATGCTCTGGGTCGGCGACCGCACGCGCCAGCCCGACGGCGCGCATGTCGAGTTCCTGCGCGGCGTGCACAACCCGCTCGGCCTGAAGTGCGGGCCGAGCTTGAAGATCGACGACCTCCTCCGCCTCATCGACACCCTCAATCCCGGCAACGTGCCCGGGCGCTTGACGCTGATCTCGCGCATGGGCGCCGACCAGGTGGAGAAATCGCTGCCGCCGCTGATCCGCGCGGTGAAGCGCGAGGGGCGCAAGGTGGTCTGGTCGTGCGATCCCATGCACGGCAACACGGTCAAGGCCGCCAACGGCTACAAGACGCGCGCGTTCGACCGCATCTTGAAGGAGGTGCGCGCCTTTTTTGGGGTGCACCATGGAGAGGGTACCCATGCGGGCGGCGTGCATTTCGAGATGACGGGGCAGGACGTGACCGAGTGCATCGGCGGCGCGCGCAAGATCGCCGAATCCGATCTCTCGAGCCGCTACCACACCCACTGCGATCCCCGGCTCAACGGCGGCCAGGCGCTCGAGCTCGCGTTCCTCATCGCCGAGCAATTGAAGGCCGAGCGCACCCAGCGCGGCTTCGAGGTGAAGGCGGCGGAGTAGCGGAAGTCGAGCGCTCGCCGGTGAACAGGGTGTGAACGCTGTCCGCGCCTTCCCTTTTGCCGTGAGGTGACTTGCCGCCCGCCCCGCCCTACTTTCCCGGCGCCATCACCTGCGAGAGCCTGCCATGAACGATGCCGGCCCGGTCCCGAAGGCCAATTCGCGGCGCATCAATCTGTTGCCCGAAGACCGCGACGTGCCCGCCTGGACCGACCACTACTTCAACCGCTCGAAGGGCATCGTCGGGAAGTTCGGCGACAAGCGCGCGACCTACGCGATCTTCATGCGCCGCCCGGTCGTCTCGGCGCCGCGGCTCATGATCGAATGGCTCGAGAGCATCGCCGCCGCGCGCGGCACGCGCTTCGACATCAAGCTGAAATATCCGGAGGGGAAATGGGTCGGCGCCGGCGAGCCGATCCTCTATCTCGCGGGCTCGCTGCACGCGCTCGTCGATCTCGAGACGATCTTCCTCCAGAAGCTCGGCGCCTGCTGCGTCGCCGCCTACAACGCCTACACGATGTGCGCCGATCTGCCGAAGGTGGCGTTCCTCGCCTTCGACGCGCGCCACTGCGCCGGCATCCAGATGGCCGAGCTCATGGCCTATGCGGCGAGCGTCGGCTCCGAGCGCGCGAAGCGCAAGCACGGCGCCAAGGGCTTCGTCGCCAACGCGACCGGGGCCACCTCCGGGTTCTTCGGCCGCGAGTCCGGCGTCGGCACGATGCCCCACGCGATCATCGGCTATGCCGGCTCCACGGTGCGCGCGGCCGAGATGTACCACGAGGCTTATCCCGACGACGATCTCACCGTGCTCATCGACTATTACGGCAAGGAGGTGACCGACACGCTCGCGGTGTGCCGGCGGCGGCGAGCTCGCACTGCGCCTCGACGTGATGGGCAGCCGCTACATGGAGGGGCTCGACCCCAGCGAATCGTACAAGGTGCTCGACCGCAACGCGCCGGATGCGATCCGCGGCTATCGCACCGAGCCGGAGCTGAGACACCTGATCGGCCCCGGCGTCTCGGCCGCGTCGATCTGGCTGATGCGCGAGAAGCTCGACGCCGCGGGCTATCCCAAGGTGCGCATCGTCGCGTCGTCGGGCTTCGGGCCGGAGAAATGCCGCGTCATGGCGCTCGCCGATGCACCGATCGACGCGATCGGCACCGGCTCCTTCCTGCCCGAGAACTGGATGGAGACCTACGCCACCGCCGACATCATCGAATATGACGGCGTGCGCAGCGTGAAGGTGGGGCGCGAGTTCCTGTTCCCGAAGGACTGAGCGCGGTCCCTTCCACCGCCCTTTGAGGGGCATGTCGGGGCGAACGAGGCCGACGAAAGTCCGTACCAGGGAGCCGCGCTGCGATTCAGGTTTTGCATCGCGAATCGCTGAGTCGCCCGCCAAGCTCGTCATCCTGAGCGAAGCGAAGGATCTCTTCGATGCCGGGCTGAGCGCTGCCGCGAGCAAAGCCGCCCGCGTGGGCGAGAGATCCTTCGCTTCGCTCAGGATGACGAGGAAGGTAACGACTCATAC
>SBBV01000240.1 GCA_005240015.1 Candidatus Odyssella thessalonicensis
ATCCTGCACGGCCAACGAATCCAACGCCTCGTAGAGCGGCCCGATGATCGGAGCATACGGCGCCAGGCACGCATCGACTGCGGCGACGGGCGGCGTTGGCAGGATCTGCCGACGGCGCCGGTCGGCTGGCCCATCCCCGGGGTGCATCTCGAATTGCGCGAGCACGATTCCGAGAGGCGCGAGATCATCGTCTCGGGCGCCTCGCTGATGCGCGGCTACTTGAGCGAGCTGGCGCACCCCGACGACGCTGTGGCCTCGCATGCGACCGGCGACCTTGGCCGCCTCGATCCCGATCGGGGGCTGATCCTGACCGGACGCCTCAAGCTGATGATCAACGTCGGCAACGAGAAAGTGAGCCCGGAAGCGATCGAATCCGTAATCCGCGGCCTCGAGGGCGTCATCGATTGCGCGGCCGCTCCCGGCTCCGATCCCGTGCTGGGCGAGGTGCCAGTCCTGCTCTATGCGTCCGATCGCGCCGATGAAGGAGCGTTGAGGCGCGACATGCTTGCCGCGTGCCGCAAGCGCCTGACCCCGGCGCACGCGCCGCGCCGCTTCCTCAAGGTGGCGGCCGCGGACATCCCGCGGACCAAGACCGGGAAGATCGATCGGGTCGGCGTGAGGGCCCTCATCGATATGGCTTAGCAAGCGGGCGACCGTGGAACATCGCGACGAAGTGGGCGCCGACGAGCGGCTGCGGCCAAGTGGACCGAGCGTGAGCGGCGATGCGATCGAGGCCGCAGTCGATGCGTGCCTGGCGCCGTATGCTCCGATCATCGGGCCGCTCTACGAGGCGTTGGATTCGTTGGCCGTGCAGGATCTGCTTCTTGAGCTCCAGAAGCAGCTGAGGCTCGATCCCTACATCGCGGGCGGTCCGGCGCTGGAAGACCTGGTGAGCCGGCAGGCGCTCGTGCGATTCCTCCACAACTGCCGGCTGGCCGAGGCCGTGACGCCGGCACGCGTGGGCACGCCGAGCGCCGACGAGGTAGGGATCGTGCCGCTGCGGTCCGGGAAGCGGCCGGCGCCTCTCTTCGTGCCCGCGACGATCGACGGCCTTCCGGTGCACGGCCGCGAAATCGGAAATCTGCTCGACGAAGGGTGGACCCTCTACAGCTTCGTCTGGCGCAGCGCTCCGCATCCGGGTCGCTATCCGGCCAGCCTCGAAGCCTTGGCCGCGGTCTATGTCGAACTCCTACAGCAGGTCTATCCCGCAGGGCCCTGCTTCCTCGCGGGAGTCTCGTTCAGCGCGACGCTGGCATTCGAGATGGCGATCCAGCTGCAGCGGGCCGGACGCAGGATCGCGTTCCTGGGCATCATCGAGGACAACGCGGACCTGCATGAACGCCATTTCGGCGCCGATAGCGGAGAAGCCGCTGCGGTCGGCAGCCTGCGGAGTGCCAGCCTCGTGCTCAATCGGCGTTACGTGCGCGTGCCCTACGAGGGCCGCATTGCGTTCATGAGGACGCCTCGCTCGCATCACCGGGCGCGCTCGGATCCCGACCAGGGCTGGGCGGATTTGGCGCGCGGCGGCATTGATCGATATGCCGTGCCCGGCACGCACGCCGCGCTCTTCACCTCGCAATTGGCCGAAACATTCTTGCACTGCCTACAAACCGCGGCGCAGCGCGGCCCTGATTGGGAGCCGCAAGCGGCGGACGTGGGACGAACGCTGGCGGCTTCCACGTCCGCAAGCGCCCGGCGCCTTGCAAGGCGCGGCGAGCTCGAGGGCGAGATCGCCGGCTATCGCGCGGTCGCGCGCGAAGTGGCGGCGCTACCTTACTGGTTTCACGAGATCAGGGGACACGCCGAGGCTCAAGCCGGCAACCTCGAGGAAGCCGCCGCCTGCTTCGCTGCGGCAGCGGCGGCCGATGCTTTCCCGGCCGCGAATCTGGTGGCGCTCGCTTCCGTGCTGGAGGGGCTCGGGCGCATCGACGATGCGATTCGTGCGACCCGCCGCGCGTTCGCCTGGGATGAGGCCGACCCCGGCATACCGACCCGATTGGGCAACTTGCTGATGAGAGTCGGCAACGTCGGAGAGGCGCGCGAAGCCTTCGGCGCGGCGCTCGCCGTTCGGCCGGGATATCCATCGGCCCAAGAGGGTCTTCGGCGGGCCGAGGGGGAACTGGTCGCGGCCGATGAGAGGTCGAGTTGGAACTCCACCCCGTGATCGAGTCTGGGTTGGGACAATGGCGAGCAGCTGTGGCCTGAGACGCAGTCTCGTCGTCGCCGGCGCGGTACTACTGTCGGCGGGCCCGGCGGTCGCGCAGGCGCCGACTGCCGACGCCGCGCGCGCAGCATTTTCGCGCGCCGTCGCCGTGCTGCAGCATCCGCGCTGCACGAATTGCCACAACCGCGGCGAAGGCCCGCGCCAGGGCAATACGCCGCGGGCGCACGTGCAAAATGTGAAGCGCGGGGCCGACGGGCGGGGCGAGGGCGCGCAGCGCTGCACAGCCTGCCACCGCGCGCAGAACACGGCGGGCGGCTCGATCCCCGGCGCACCCGATTGGCGCATGCCGCCGCCGGGCCGCGCGGGCTGGGACGGGCTCACGCCGGCCGAGATCTGCGCCGCGCTCAAGGACCGCGAGCGCAACGCCGGGCTCTCGCCCGAGCAGGTGGTCGAGCACATGGCGAAGGATCCGCTGGTGCTGTGGGCGTGGGAGCCGGGCGGCATCCGCGAAAAGCCGCCGCTCGCGCACGCCGACTTCATGGCGCTGATGCGCAGCTGGCACGAGGGCGGAGCACCTTGCCCGAGCTGAGGCGGCGCGGGCTCAGCGAATCGCCACTTCGCCGCGGAAGATCGCCTTCTCGAAATCGTTCACCAGCGCATCGAGGCGGAGCTGCCAGCGCCCGGGCACCGCCAACTCCGCGATCTCGCCGGTGAAGCGGCCGCCTCCGAGCGCCGCGAGCTTGATCGTGAAGGCCTCGATGCCGGCGGCGGGCAGGGATAGTTCGAGCGTCGCCTCGAGCGGCGCCAGCGCGACGCCATCGCCGCGGCGCGCGAAGGAAACGGTGAGCGTGTTGCGGCCCGGCTTCGCCGGGTGGATCTCGAC
>SBBV01000034.1 GCA_005240015.1 Candidatus Odyssella thessalonicensis
AGCGTATCGAGCAGAATGGGCTCGTCGACGAGCCCATTCTGCTCGATACGCTGATCGCCGCGCGCGCCGCCCTGGCTGCTCCGGCGGCGCGGGAGCCCGCGCCGCAAGCGGTGAGCGCGTTTGCGCTCAATCTCGCGCCGGTCGCGAAGACCGTGCGCACGCAGCCGCTGGCCGCCGCCGGTGCGCCGCGCCGGCGCTGGTTCATGCCGGCGCCCGCTTTTGCCTGGTCGCTGGCCACGGTCGCATTCCTCGGCGCGTTCGCGGGCGGCGCCTTGATCGCGTGGGAGTTCATGGAGCCTCCCACGATGGCCCAGAAGGACAAGGACCCGATCAAGGACGAGATGCGGCCACGCAACAACTCGATCTTCGACGATCCGGCCCGCACCATCTTCGACGGCATGGACGTCGACGAGTAGGGCCGGCGCGTTAACGATAGGCCGGGCGAAGGAAATCCCTCTTATTTGCGTATAATCTCGCGGGACTGAACGCCTGCGGGGTTTCCGATATGAAGTTCTCGAGGTTAGCGCTGGGCGCCGCGGCGCTGCTGCTGCCAGCCCTCGCGACGACGCATGCGCTGAGAGCGCAGACCGCCACCCCCACCCTTTCCGCCGACGATGCGCGTCACCTGCTCGTGCGGACCGGCTTCACCGCCCTCCCGCGCGAGATCGCCACGTTCACCGGCCTCACCCGCGCCGAGGCAGTGCGGCGCATCCTCGCCGAGACCCGCGCCGAGCCGGTGACCCCGGCGCCGGCCTGGACCAAGGATCCGCCGGTCCTTCGTCCGCCCGGCCGCATGGCGAGCCGGGAAGAGCGCCGCGCGTTCCGCGCCAAGCGCATGGAAGAGGGCCTGCAGCTCGTCGGCTGGTGGTACCGCGAGATGGCGAGCACACCCTCGCCGCTCACCGAGCGCATGACGCTCTTCTGGCACAATCATTTCACCTCGGCGTTCCGCAAGGTGCGCGCGCCGATCCTGCTCTATCGGCAGAACCTGACGCTGCGACAGCACGCGCTCGGCAATTTCGCCAAGCTCGTGCACGCGATGGCCGCCGATCCGGCGATGATCGTCTATCTCGACAGCTTGCAGAACCGCCGCGGCCATCCCAACGAGAACTTCGCGCGCGAGCTGCTCGAGCTGTTCACGCTCGGCGAGGGCCAAGGGTACACCGAGAGTGACATCAAGGAGGCCGCGCGCGCCTTTACCGGCTGGAGTCTCGAGCGCGAGACCGGCGCCTACCGCTTCCGCCCGTTCCTGCACGACGACGGCGAGAAGACGTTCATAGGCCGCACCGGCCGCTTCAACGGCACCGACATCGTCGAAATCGTCCTGAAGCAGCCGCGCGTCGCCGAATACATCACCGAGAAGGCCTGGCGCGAATTCATCTCCGAGCAGCCCGACGCGGTGGAGACGAAACGCATCGCGGACCGCTTTCGCACGAGCGGCTACGAGATCAAGGTGCTGATGAGCGAGGTGCTGCTCTCGCCGCATTTCTGGGCGGCGCAGAACCGCGGCCGCCTCGTGCGCTCGCCGGTCGAGCTCATCGTCGGCATGCTGCGCCAGTTCGACCTGCCGCAGCCCGATGACCGCATGCTCGCCTTGCTCGGCCGCGCGCTGGGGCAGGAGCCGTTCAATCCGCCCAATGTGAAGGGTTGGCCTGGCGGCACGGCCTGGATCAACGCCAACACGCTGCTGATCCGCCAGCAGCTGCTGCGCCGGCTCATGGCCGGCACCGTGCCCGGCGCCGAGCGCCAGATGGCCGAAGGCGAGATGCAGCAGCCGCCGGCCACGACCGAGGAGCAGCGCATGCGCCGGCAGCGCGCGCTCGAGCGGCGCATGGCGCGGCGGCTCGAAGGCGTCGACCTCGACGCCTGGTACGCCAAGCTCGATACCCGCTGGCAGTCCCCCGAGCGGCTCACCGCGCTGCTGCTGGCGGTGAAGCCGGTCAGCCCGCCCCGCCCCGACAGCGATCCCGCACGCTTCGTGCGCGATCTCGTGCTCGATCCCGCCTTCCAGCTGAAGTAGGTGCTCCGATGCGGCGCCGCGAATTCCTGCTTGCCGGCTCGGCACTCGCAAGTTTCACGCTGCTTTCGCCTCACGCGCTCGCGCAAGCGCGCGCCAGCCCGCGGCGCGCCGATCGCACGCTCGTGCTGATCGAGCTCGCCGGCGGCAATGACGGGCTGAACACGGTCGTGCCCTATGCCGATCCCGCCTATCAGAAGCTGCGCCCCGGCATCGCCATCAAGCGCGAGGCGGTGGTGCAGCTCGACGAGAAGCTCGGCCTCCATCCTTCGCTGGCGCCGCTCGGCGACGCGTGGAAGGCGCGCGAGCTCGCGATCGTGCAGGGCGTCGGCTACGAGAACCCCAACCGCTCGCACTTCCGCTCGATCGACATCTGGGACACGGCCTCGGGCAGCAACCGCTTTCTGACCGAGGGCTGGGTCGCGCGCGTGATCGGCTCGTCGCGCCGCGCGGCCGCGCCCCTCGCCGATGCGCTCGTGCTCGGCGGCGGCAGCGGGCCCGTGACTGGCTCCGGCCTACGCGCGGTCTCGATGCCCGATCCGCAGCGCTTCCTGCGCCAGGCGCAGGACATGCGCGCGGCCGAGGCGCGGCCGGCGAACCCCGCGCTCGCGCACCTGATCAAGGTCCAGCGCGAAGTGCAGGATACGGCGAAGGAGCTGCGCGAGGTCTTGGCGCGCGCGCCCGAGGTCCGTGGCGAGTTCCCCAACGGCCCGCTGGCACAGCAGCTGCGCGTCGCGGCGCGGCTCATCAACGCCAAGGCGGTTGTGCCGGTGATCAAGTTGGCGCTCGGCGGCTTCGACACCCACGCCAATCAGCCCGGTCAGCACGCCAACCTGCTGCGCCAATTAGGCGAAGGCCTGGCGGCCTTCCGCAAGGCGCTGGCCGAGGCCGGGCGCTGGAACGATGTGCTCGTGATGACCTACTCGGAGTTCGGCCGGCGCGCAGGGCAGAACGGCAGCAACGGAACCGACCATGGCACCGCGGCGCCGCATTTCGTGCTCGGCGCCAATGTCAAGGGCGGCTTCTTCGGCCCCGCGCCAAATCTCGCCGATCTCGTCAATGGCGACCTCAGGCACGCCATCGACTATCGCAGCCTCTACGCGACGGCGGCGCAGACCTGGTGGGGCTTCTCGCGAACCAGCGCCCTCGGCGACTACGCGCCGCTGCCGATTTTGAAGGTGTAGTTGGGGCCCTTCGTCCCGGCTGCCGAGAATAGGGCGCTTCGTTCAGGATGACGTTGGGCTGCTAACGCCCGCGCCGCAGGAATGCCGGCACGTTGTCGCCGAAACCGGTCGGCTTCTCGCTCTCGGCGGGCTCGTGTCGCCGCTGCTTCTGCGAAGCGCCGTGCTTGGAGGCCGCTTGCGGCTGCGCATGGCGCGGCTCGTGGCGGTGCGCGCTACGCGGCTCGCCGTGCCGCCCCTCGTCGCGCCGTGGCTCCTCGCGATGCGGCTCCTCACGGCGGTGCTCGGGCCGGCGCGGCTCGTGACGCGCGTGCTCGTGCTGCCGCTGATGCTCTTCGCGCCGGGCCTCGTGCTGACGCGGCTGATCCTGGCTCGGCCGCTTCTCCTTGCCGCGCCCGCGGCCGCCGCGCCGTGAACGGCGCCCGCCGCGATGCTCGCGGTCGCCGCGCTCCGTTTCGTCCATGCGGCCTCCCCCGCCGGCGCCACGCTCGTCGTGGCGCGGCCGGTCGGCAAGGGTCACGCCGTGCCGCGGGATGCCGCGCCGGATCAGCCTCTCGATCGCGCCGAGATTGCGGCCGTCGTCCGGCGTCGCGAGCGTGAAGGCGCGGCCCGAGCGTCCCGCGCGGCCGGTGCGTCCGATGCGGTGGACGTAGTCCTCGGCGTTGTACGGCACGTCGAAGTTGAAGACGTGCGTGATGTCCTCGATGTCGAGCCCGCGCGCCGCCACGTCGCTTGCCACCAGGATCGGGATCTCGCCGAGCCGGAACCGCTCGAGCGTGGCCGTGCGGCGTTCCTGCGCCATGTCGCCGTGCAGCGCGCCGGCCTGGAAGCCGTGGCGCGCCAGCGAACGGTGCAGGATGTCGACGTCGCGCTTCCGATTGCAGAAGATGAGCGCGGTCTTGACCGGCTCCGAGCGCAGCAGCGAGCGCAGCGCCTCGCGCTTGCTGCTTTCATGCGAGACCGGCACGACGAAGTCCTCGATGTTCGTCGCCGTCGTCGCCGGCCGCGCGACCGTGATCTCCTTGGGCGAGGAGAGAAACTTGTCGGCCAACCGCCGGATCTCGGGCGGCATGGTCGCCGAGAAGAAGAGCGTCTGCCTGAGCGGCGGCAGCAGCGTCACGATGCGCTCGATGTCGGGGATGAACCCCATGTCGAGCATGCGGTCGGCTTCGTCGATGACGAGCACCTTGATGTCGCGCAGCAGCACCTTGCCGCGCTCGAAGAGGTCGAGCAGACGGCCCGGCGTCGCGATCAAGACGTCCACGCCGCGATCGAGCGCGCGCTCCTGGTCCGACATGCTTTCGCCGCCGATGATGAGCGCCTTGGTGAGCCGCGTGTGCTTGCCGTAGGTCTCGAAGCTTTCCGCCACCTGCGCCGCGAGCTCGCGCGTCGGCTCCAGGATGAGCGAGCGCGGCATGCGCGCCTTGGCGCGGCCGGCCGAGAGGATGTCGATCATCGGGAGCGTGAAGCCCGCCGTCTTGCCGGTGCCGGTCTGGGCGCAGCCGAGCACGTCTCGGCCGGTCAGAACGACGGGAATGGCTTGGGCTTGGATCGGTGTCGGCTCGACGTATCCGGCCTCGGCAACCGCTTTGAGGACCGGCTCGCTTAGTCCCAGTTGGGCAAAACTCATGCGGCTTTGTTGTTGAGATTCTATGGCCGTGGGCGACTCGTTGCCGGATGGCGGAGGCCGAATGGCAGGAGCCGCAGCGGACGCCACCAATATCGCCCCAATTCAGCAATTTTCAAGCGGCGCCGCGGCGTTGCAGCAGTCTACAACGTGTGGCGGGCTTTCGGATGATCCACCGCTCGCCTAGAGTGCGACCAAACCGCACGCTCACCCGTTACGGTTCGAGGATGATCGCCGATGGCCGCCACGCGCCTCGCTCTCGCCGCGCTCGCACTCTCTGCATTCGCCCCGCGATCGGCCGCCGCCCAGGCGCTCGACGGGACTTGGCGCGGGACGACCAGCGGCACGCCGAGCGGCGGCAGCTGCCGGCCGTTCACGTTCGAGCTGACGATCCGCGGCGCAGACGTCAGAGGCTTCGCCACGACCCCGCATAGCGGGCCCTCGGTTCGGTGGTCCGTCCTCGGCTTGATCGAGGGCACGCGCGTGACGCTGTTCGCGGAATCGAGCGATCAGCGCCTGCGCAACCCAAAGACGCGCTGGCGCGGCGAGCTGCGCGGCGGCGTCCTTCATCTCGAGCAGATCGCCAGTCGCGCCTGCGATCCGACACGCACCGGCACGCTGCGGAAGTCATGAATCTTCGTTCGCTGGTGGGTGCTGCGCGATGAGCGGCCGCGTCCCCCTCGTCCTGCTGCCCGGCCTGCTCTGCGATGCCGCGCTCTGGCAGCACCAGGTGGAGCACCTCGCCGACCTTGCGGAGATGAGCGTGCCCGACCTCGGCCGCGACGACAGCGTCGACGCCATGGCGCAGCGCGTGCTCGAGGCCGCACCGCCC
>SBBV01000148.1 GCA_005240015.1 Candidatus Odyssella thessalonicensis
CAAGGAGCGCGACGACCGCTGACCGCCCGTCGAGCGGCGCGTTCGCGGCGAGTCTCGGCGAGGCTCGACGCGTGCGGGCGCCGACAAAGACGCTCTCGAGGCCATCCCAGCTTTGCGTTTCCAGCTCAACATCGCGTTCGGAACCGAGCGCTACCCCGAGAAAGTCGCGCGGCGTCTGCGCGCGGTGAATATCACGGTTTGGATCGCGGCACCGGTGGCGGCCGCCTTCGCGCTGTTCCAGGCGGTCACCGACTTCGAGCGCCTGAAAGTGCTCGCCGCCGTCAACGCGATCGGCGCCGTGGTGTGGGCCTCGATCCCGCTGTTGCACCGCTACAACGCGCTTGCGGCGCCGCTCACCCTGGCGGGCAGCGTCTACGTCTCCAACTTCGCGCTGTGCGCGGCGCTCGGAACCGGCTCCGGCATCCACCTCTACTACATCGCCGCCGCGGCGCTCTCGGTGCTGTTCCTCGGCGTCGAGCGCCGCGCCCTTTCGATCGTGGTGGTGGTCATCGGCGCCGTTCTGTTCGTTGCGGCCAACCTCTTCCTGCCGTATGACACCGGGCTGGTGCCGCCGTCGACGCTGATGGGCAATTTCGTCGTCTCCGCCGCCGTCAGCAGTGGCATCCTGTTCTTCGTGGTCTTCTACGCGGTGCGCCAGCTCGCGCGCGCCGAGGCGGCGCTCGAGCGCGAATATGCCCGCTCCGAGGCGCTGCTCACCAACATTCTCCCGCCCGCGGTGGCGCTGCGCTTGAAGCAGGACAAGGAGAAGGTCATTGCCGACAGCTACGACGAAGCCTCGATCCTCTTCGCCGACATGGCCGGCTTCACCGCGCGCGCGGCCGATACGTTGCCGGTCAAGCTCGTCTTGTTCCTCAACGATCTCTTCAGCGCGTTCGACCAGCTCGTCGAGCGCTATGGGCTCGAGAAGATCAAGACCACGGGCGACGCCTACATGGTGGTGAGCGGCGTGCCCGAGCCCAGGCCCGGCCATGCCGAGGCGATCGCGCGCCTGGCGCTCGACATGCGCGCGGCGGTGAATTCGATCGCCGAAACCTCGGGCCGGGCGCTTTCGATCCGTATCGGCATCAGCTCGGGGCCCGTGGTCGCCGGCGTCGTCGGCACCAAGAAATTCTTCTACGACGTCTGGGGCGACGCGGTGAACGTCGCGAGCCGCATGGAATCGACCGGCGAGCCGGGCCGCATCCAGGTATCGGAAGCGACCTACCTCAAGCTCAGCGACAAGTTCGAGTTCGAGGCGCGCGGCGAGATCGAGGTGCGCGGCAAGGGCAGGATGCGGACCTGGTTCCTCATCGGGCCGAAGCCGGCTCCTTCGCCGGCTCGAACGGGCCCTTGACGCGCGTATCCTCGCCGCCGGGCGCGCGCCCGACGGCCGCTGTCGGTGCGTAGTGAGAGGGCGCCGCTCCGCCGCGGGCCTTTCGCGCCCGCGCCTCGTCCGGCGTTTCGAGCAACGCCGCCGCCGCGAGGGCCTCCTGGCGGTCGATCGGCACCGGTTTGAGCTCGTCCGGCGGCGGCATCATGTTGGCGTGGTAGTAGGCGATCGACTGCTTGGCGGGGTCGAGCTTGCGGCTGGGATCGATGTCGCGCTGGTTCGTGCTCTTGGGCGCCACTGCCACGCCGCCCACGATCTCGTGGTCGAACCACCATTTCTTGGCCGGATTGCGCTTGCCGTTGCCGATCTTGTCGTCGAGCCAGGTCGCGATCGGCACCAGCAGCGGCTTCAGCCACATCGCGTTGACGCCGCACCAGCTCGCGATGCGCGTCAAGAGCGGCCCGTCCGCGTCGACGACCTTGTTGAGCGGGCAGGTCTTCATGCAGCGCCCGCAGGCCGAGCCCTTGGAATTGGTGAGCCGGTAGCGCGTGCAGCGCTCGACGTCCGGCTTCCACATCTCGTAGCCGTTGAACATGACCTTGCCGCCCCACGGAATCGCGTCGCAGGGGCACTCGCGCGCGCATTTCAGGCAGTTGCTGCAGAAATACTGGAGCCCGAAATCGATCGGCTTGTCGGGCACGAGCGGCATATCGGTCGTCAAGACAACGGACTTGAAGCGCGGGCCGACGAAGGGATTGAGCACGAGCTCGCCGATGCGCGACAGCTCGCCCAGGCCCGCCCAGAGCACGAGCGGGATGTGCAGCACGTCGCTGTCGGCATTGGTCTGCGAGCGCGCGGGGAAGCCGAGTGCCCTCATCGTCTCGGCCATGATGCCGGCGATCTCGGCGCCGCGCAGATAGGCGCGCATGCTCTGCGCGCCCGAGATCCAGTCGTCGCCGCTGGCGCCCTCCATCGTGTCGAATTCCTGGTCGATCAGCATGACGACCGCGTAGCGGTGATAGGGCGCGATCGGCGTGCCGTCGGTCTTGTGCGAATACCAGGCGTAGGTCGGGATCTCGCAGATGCCGGTGAGATCCGAGCCGAGGAAATAGGAAAGCGACTTGATGGCGCGTGTATTGGCCTCGGCGTCGACGTAGCGGCCCGCGTCCGTGGTGCTGATCGGCCCATCCTGGTGCGGCACGAGGTTTCGGATCATGCCGAGCTGTGCCCACGAAACCGGGTGCTTGAACGAGAAGCGGCTACGCTCGATCTTGGATTTCTCGCCGAGGTCGCCCTGGAGCGCGCGCTCGAAGAAAGCGGCCCGTTTCGAGACGCGCGGCACCTCGTCGTCGAGGATCAGCGTGGTCGGGCGCTCCACGCGCTTCACCGTCTCCATCGGGAAGCGGCTCAGATGCGAGGCGCGCCTGGCGCGGCGCCGGCGCTCGCGGCCCGAGGTGGCGCCATTGATGCCGAGCCAGTAGCGGAAGCCATTCGCCTTGGGCCCGGTTTCGCTGAGAGGACGGTCGAGCGCGAGCGCGTAGTCGGTCGAGACGGCGGCGAGCGCGAAGCGGTCGCCGACGAAGGGGTTGGTCAAATCGACGCCTTTGCGCCAAGCCAACCCGGCGAGCACGGCGAGGCGCGCATGATCGAGCTTGATATGGC
>SBBV01000491.1 GCA_005240015.1 Candidatus Odyssella thessalonicensis
CGCGGCGGTGTCAACCGCCGGCACCGCTACGATGTCGGGCGGCGTTAGGCATATCAGCGACGAGCCTTGAAGCACGTACGGCGGCGGCGCAGGCTCAGCGCTTCACCGAACAGATCACGCGCAGCGCCTGCCATTCCGCGGGGGTCATCGCGTTTCCCTTGCCGATGGCGCGGGCCGCGATGTCGTCGGCGCGCTCGCCGGTCGGCGGGTGCGTGCTGAGATAGCGGAACAGGCTGCGATCGTCGCCGCCCGTTTGCTTGCCGATGCGCTGGAAGAACGCGACAAGGCCGGCGCCGCGGATGTCGGCCTTGTTGAGCATCGCGACTCCGACGCGGTCGGCCTCGCGCTCGGCGGCGCGCCCGTAGGAGAGCGTTGCCAGCTGCGTGCCGATGTCGGCCGCGGTCGAGCCGATGCCCGAGGCGTCGCCCAGGATGGCGCTCAGGATCGCGTTCATGCCGAACTGGCGGATCAGCGACTCGGTGCCGTGGCGCTCGATCACGTGGCCCATCTCGTGCGCGAGCACGCCCGCCACCTCCTCGCCCGAGGTGGACTTGTCGATGAGGCCGCGGAAGACGACGATGTAACCGGCCGGCGCCGCGAACGCGTTCACGAGCGAATGGTCCACCACCATCACGCGGAACGTGTAGCGGGTCTCGACCGTCGAAGCGAGCCGTTGCACGAGGCGGTCGAGGGCGGCGCGGCCTTCGGGTGCCGTGCATTCCTTGGCGTTGCGCGCGAGCAGCGCCAAGGCCTGGCCGCGCACGCTCTGGCCCATGCGCTCTTCCCACGAGAGCGGCATCACCGCCGCGACCGGCTCGGCCAGGATCGGGAGCCCGAAATAGAGGCCGACCAGCGTCGCGATCGTGGCGCCGCCCCACATGAGCGCGCGCGGCAGCGCGCGGCTCTTCTGCAGGTTGTGGATGCGGAGATGGCGCGCATGGTGGCCGAGCGCGTCGAGGAACTGGGCGTCGCGCACGACGAGCCGCGCATCGCCGCCGCGCTTCGAGCGCAGCCGCACCGGCTGGCCGGCATAGACCTCCTCGATCAGGCGGAGATCGCGGTAGCTCCAGTCGGCGAGCGCCTCGCCCTTCTCGCCGCGCACGCTCAAGGTGCTGCCGCCGAGGCGCACCGCCGCCGGGCGCATCTCCGCCGTCCGGCCGTCGGAGAAGAATCCGCGGAATTGGTCCATGGGTTTTCCTCAATCGGCTTCAGACGATGCCGACGCCGAAGAACTCGGCTATGCCTTCGCCGAAGCGCGGCCCGCGATCGCTCGTCTGCCGGAGCTTGGCATAGTCTACCTCGCCCTCGATACGCAGATAGCGCGCAATGAATCGCGCATAGCGCAGGATGGCCAGCGGCAGCAGCAGGCCGACGCTGAGCAACACGATCAGGAAGTTGGAGACGCTGAACCACAGCACCGCCCACCCGCCGGCTTCGAAGCGGAAGCTCAGACCCCCGAGCTGGCTCGCGGCGGCCGTCCGGCGCAACAGCGCCGCGCGATAGAAGTTGATCGTGATCAGGAAGACCGCGGGAAGGACGAAGTATGCCAAGAGCAAAACGATCACGAGCGCCCCGATGGACTTGTTGCCGGCGATTTCGAAGGCCGCGGAGACGGCCCCGATAGCCACCAGCGTCACGGCGGTGAGCACCCACGCCAGCGCGAACGGGCCATAGAGCGGGCCGGCATCGAGTTTGCTGGCAAGCGGCTCGGAGCCGATCGTCGTCCGGCTCAGTCGATAGTTGATGAGGACCGAGTCGGCCCACGGCTTCGTCCAGTAGAGCGAAAGGCCGTTGAGCCAACCCAGGCCGAAGCCGAGGAAGCCATACGTCCAAGCGCTGCCGGAAACCGAGCCGCGGATGCCGCGCCAGATCGTCCGGCTGACGCGATATCGGTAGGCGGCGAAAGTGGCGACGTGGATGAAATAGAAGGTGAGCACGAGGATCGCCACAACGCCGAGCACGAGACCGACGAGCTTACCGGCGTCATCGCCTTGCCGCGGCGGATCGAAATAGAGCCAGAGATAAAAGCCGATGAACGGGGGGCCGAAAAAAAGGAAGGCGATCAGAAACCCGACGAACAGTTCCTTGCCGGTTCCCGAATATTCGAAGCGTTCGCCGCGGAAGCTCGAGCGGCTCCAGATGTATTTCCGGATGCGCGTCTTGCCCCAGAAGCGATAGATGCCGAGCGTGATGATGCCGAGCAAGACATTTATAATGAACAGTACGAATAATTCCCCAAAGCGGCCGTCTTCGACGAGCCGATCGCGTGGCGCCCCCGCGGAGTAGGTTTCAGGGCGTGGCGGTGCGCCGCTGGGCGGCTGCGGCGGCTCGGTCGCTTCGCGCGACCAAGGCTTGCGCGCGGTACTCGGCAGCGGCGGCGCGACCTGCACCTGATCGCGCAGATCGCCCGGGCGGCGGCGGACGATCGGCTCCTGGCCCGGAGGAAAGCGTGTTCGCTCGTCGCCGCCCATCATCGTTGCTCCGCCATCGTTTGCACCATCGTATCGCGCGCTCTTTGCAAAAGAAACCTTACGCTGGCGGATACTTCAAAATCGGGCGGCACGGCGGTTAATGCGGCCGCTTGCCGGTTGCCTCGGCCGCCGACTTGCTGCGAGAGTGCCGGCGCGGGGGGCGAGAAAACGGCCGGGGGAGCGTTTCTCCCGGCCATGGCGGCAAAGGGTGGACAGCATGGCGCGAGTGGCACTGGTGACGGGCGGAACGCGCGGTATCGGTGAGGCGATCTCGCTCGGCTTGAAGAAGGCGGGCTACAGGGTCGTCGCCAACTATGGCGGCAACGACGAGGCAGCGAAGAAATTCAAAGAGGCGACCGGCATCCCGGTCTACAAATTCGATGTCGGCAATTTCGACGCGGTCAAGGCCGCGGTCGAGCGGATCGAGAAGGAAATCGGGCCGATCGAGGTCGTGGTGAACAACGCCGGCATCACGCGCGACGGCACGCTGCACCGCATGAGCTGGGAGAATTGGGAGGCGGTGGTTCGCACCAATCTTTCCTCCTGCTTCAACGTCTGCCGCGCCGTCATCGACGGCATGCGCACGCGCAAATTCGGCCGCATCGTCAATATCGGCTCGATCAACGGCCAGGCGGGCCAATACGGGCAGGTCAATTACGCGGCGGCGAAATCCGGCATCCACGGCTTCACCAAGGCGCTCGCGCAGGAGGGTGCGGGCGCCGGCATCACGGTGAACGCGATCGCGCCCGGCTATGTCGATACCGACATGGTGCGCGCCGTGCCGAAGGACGTGCTCGAGAAGATCGTGGCGCGCATCCCGATGCGCCGCCTCGGCAAGGCCGAGGACATCGCGCGCGGCGTGCTGTTCCTCGTCGCCGACGACGCCGACTTCATCACCGGCTCGACGCTGTCGATCAACGGCGGCCAGCACATGTACTAGCGGCGCCGGCGCCGCACGGACGGACGCCGACGAGCACGGACATCGCTCGACGCGTGCACGTTGCCCGGTCCGTGCGAGTCCGTGCAGGTCCGTGTCAGTCCGCGTTGGTCCGCGTCCGGCTGCCGCCGAGAATCGCCTCGATCAGCCGCTCGGCCGCCTTGCGATCGCCGCGCACCGCGGCGATCTGCTCGTCCAGCAATAGATGCGCGAGGCCGTGCACGGTGGCCCACGCGGCGATCGTGCGGGGCGAGCCCTGCTCCGGCGCCCCGGTTGCGCCCGCGAGCACCGCGTAGGCGCGCGCGCCGGCGGCCGCGAACTCGGCATGGTCGCGCCCGCGCACGAGACCGCCGAACATCAGCCGGAACAGGTTGGGCGCGTCGAGCGCAAAGCGAACGTAGGCCGCCCCCATCGCGCCGAGGCGAGCGCCCGGCGCGGCACCCTCCGCCGCCGCCTTGGTGCGGGCCGCGAGCTCGTCGAAGCCCGTAGCGGCGAGCGACGCCAGCAGCGCGGCGCGGTCGGCGAAATGGCGGTAGGGCGCATTGTGCGAGACGCCGGTCCGGCGCGCGACCTCGCGCAGGCTCAGCGCCTCCGGGCCCTCGCGCTCGAGCAGGCGGCGCGCCGTGGCCAGCAGCGCCGGGCGCAAATCGGCATGGTGATATGTCTGGCGGCGCGTCGGGCGCGATGTTGACATTGCCCACATCAAGGCTAGATTGATGTTGTCAGTGACAACATTAGGCCGAGGGGCGGCGTCGTCAAGCCGCCGCCATGCCCGCCATGAACCTGGCACCGTTCTTCGCCCAGCCCTTCGCCATGCAGTTCCACCTGGTGGCGGCGCTGGGTGCGTTGGCGCTCGGCACGTACCAGCTCGTTCGCCGCAAGGGCACGCCCTGGCACCGGACCCTCGGCTATGCCTGGGTGGCCCTGATGCTCGCCGTCGCGATCTCGTCGTTCTGGGTGACCGGCCTCGCCGGCGCGGGGCGATTCAGCGCGATCCACATCCTCTCGGTGTTCACGCTCGCGATGCTGGCACTCGCGATCTGGGCCATCCGCACCGGCCGGGTGCGGACGCACCGTTTCACGATGATCGGCGTCTATGCCGGCGGCTTGATCGGCGCCGGCGCCGGCGCGTTCGCGCCCGGGCGCCTCATCTCGCACATCCTCGGCTACGCCTGAGCGTCAGGAGGCGAGGGCGAGGCGCATGTCGCTGGCGCCGCGCGCGGCGTTTTCCTTTTCGGCCGGCAGCACGACGCGCACGGTCGTGCCCTCGCCGAGCGCACTCATCAAGACGAGCGACCCGCCGTGGACTTCGACCAGCGCCTTCGAGAGCGGCAGGCCGAGGCCGGTGCCGCCGTATTTGCGGTTCATCTGCCGGTCGATCTGCTGGAACGGCGCCAGCGCCTTGGCGATGTTCTCGGGCGCGATGCCGATCCCCGTATCCACCACCTCGATCGTGACGCCCTGTGGCGCGCGCCGGGCGTGCACCGTCACGCGGCCGCCGCCGGGCGTGAACTTCACGCCGTTGGTCATGAGATTGAGGATGACCTGCTTGAGGCGCAGCCCGTCGCCGCGGACCATGAGCGGGCGGCCGACATCGACGACGATCTCGACGCCGGCTTCCTCGGCGCGGAACAGCAAGAGGCGCGCGCATTCGTCGATGATCGGCGCCAGATCGACGTCCTCCTCGACCAGCTCGAACTTGCCCGCTTCGACCTTGGCCATGTCGAGAATGTCGTTGATGACGTTCAGCAGGTGCTGTCCGCTGCGATAGATGTCGCGCGCATAGCCGAGATAGCGCGGGCCGAGCGGCCCCATCACCTCGCGCGCCATGAGCTCCGAGAAGCCGTTGATGGCGTTGAGCGGCGTGCGCAGCTCGTGGCTCATGAGCGCGAGGAACTCGGACTTCGACCGATTGGCATTTTCCGCCGCTTCCTTGGCCGCGCGCAGTTCCTGCTCGCGCCGCTTCAGGCCCGAGATGTCGCTGGCGAGAACGACCTTGTCGCCGGTGGGCATGCGCGCCTCGCCGATCGCGATCCAGCGGTTGTCCGGCATCGCCACCTCGCCGCTGCGGACCCCGAGCGTCGCGGCGTCGGGATCCATCGGCTGCTGCGCGAGCGGATCCTCCGGCAGGCCGGCATGGAGCCTCCGATGCGCGGAGTTGCAGAGCACGACGCGGTCGTTTCGGTCGTAGATCGCGAAGCCATCGCCCATGGTTTCCACCGCCGCGGTGAGCCGCGCGTGCGCGCGATGCTCGACCTCCGCGGCGACGCGTCTGAATTGCAGCAGGAAGATGTAAAGGCCGATCGCGCAGCTCAACGCAAAGAGCCCGCCGCCGATCGCGAACGCCTCGCGGCGCGCGCCCGCGATGAAGCCGGCCATCGGCACGTCGAGCGCAAACGCGCCCATCACATCGTTGAGCCGCCAGGCCGGCTTGTCGCCGACATATTTGTTGTGACAGTCGACGCAAGCCTGCTGGCGCGCGATCGCCGGATAGATCGTGCGCAAGAACGGCGCGCCGGCGAGCTCGACGCGGCGCGTGATCAGGCGCGGATCGGCTCGGGCGGCGGTCTCGAGCACCATTTCGCGCATCACCGCGTCGGTCGGCGGCGTCTTGATCTCGCGGCCGGGCACGCCCACCCACATCAGGCGCATGCGCTCCGAAGGATTGCGGCCGGCGTTGAAAACGTTGATCGCCTGCGCGCGGAAGGTCGCCGGAACGGGCGCTCCTTCGCCGAGATGCTTGCCGCGGTATTCGGTGTAGACGGCCACCAGCGATTCGACGAGCTGGATAGCGGTGGCTTCTTCCTCGGCCTTGCTCGCTTCGAACCATTTGAGGTTGGACCAGAAGAAGCCGTAGCCGACGGCTGCCGAGAGACCCGCCGACAAGACCACGAAAAGCGCGAAGCTGCGCCCCGCGCGCGAGCGCCAAAATTCTCTGCTGCCGATCCCCGACATGCAAAAGCTCCAAACCGGGCCTTGCCCGTGCCGCTCCCTGCTTTTGCGACGCTTCCGATTTCCCTAGATATTTCAGCAGATAGTGAAAGATTGGTTAATCCATAGCGCGGGGTCCGCATCGCTCGCCGACGCGGCGTGCCGCCGCCAAAATGTCGTGGTGGCGCCCCCCTTCGCTCGATGCTAACCCCACGCGGATGCCGCACGATCCCGCCGCCGCC
>SBBV01000413.1 GCA_005240015.1 Candidatus Odyssella thessalonicensis
GCGATCCCGCCGATTCCCGGCTTGAACGAGGTGCGGTATCTCACCAACGAGACGATCTTCGAACGGAAGACGCGGCCCGAGCATTTGATCGTGATCGGCGGCGGCCCCATCGGCCTCGAATTGGCGCAGGCGTTCCGCCGCCTGGGCTCGCACGTGACCGTGCTCGAACTCTTCTCGATCATGCCGAAGGACGACCCCGAGCTGGTCGCGGTCGTGCGCGAGCGACTCGCGGCCGAGGGTGTCACCCTCCTCGAGCAGACGAAGGTGCTGCGCGTCGAGAAGCGCGCCGCGGGTGTCGGCGTCGAAATCGAGCGTCAGGGCAAGCGCGAGTTCGTCGAGGGCGCGGACATCCTCGTGGCAGCCGGCCGCACGGCCAGTGTCGACGGGCTCGATCTCGAGAAGGCCGGCGTCGCGGCGACCAAGAAGGGCATCACCGTGGACGCGCGCCTGCGCTCGTCGAACAAGCGCGTCTTCGCCATCGGCGATGCGGCCGGCGGCTATCAGTTCACGCACGTGGCCAACTATCACGCCGGGATCGTGATCCGACAGGCCCTGTTCCGCCTGTTCTGGACGCGCGCCGACACCGCCGCGGTGCCCTGGGTGACCTTCACCGATCCCGAGCTCGCGCATGTCGGCCTTTCCGAAGCCGAAGCGAAGCAGCGCCACGACCAAGTGCGCGTCTTGCGCTGGCCGTTCCACGAGAACGACCGCGCTCAGGCCGAGCGCGCGACCGAGGGCCTCATCAAGGTCGTGACCACGAGGAGGGGGCGCATCCTCGGCGCTGACATCGTCGGCCGGCATGCCGGCGAGCTGATCCATCCCTGGGTGCTGGCCGTAGCCAATCGCATGAAGCTGTCGCAGCTCGCGAGCTATGTCGCACCCTATCCCACGCTCGGCGAAGTGGGGAAGCGCGCGGCCGGCAGCTACTTCACGCCGGCGCTGTTTTCGGAGCGCACGAAGCGGCTTGTGCGCTTCCTGCTGCGCTTCGCGTGAAGAAAGCAAGATTCACGGGAGCCGGGGAGAAGAAAGATTCACGACCAAGGCACCAAGACACGAAGTAAGAGCGAGTTGCGCGCCAAGTGGCGCGCGAAGGAAGAAGATGGGTATCGCTTCGCGCCGCTCTTGCGGCGCATTCTTTCTTCTTCGTGTCTTGGTGTCTTGGTGTCTTGGTGTCTTGGTGGTGACTGTCTCTTACGTTCTTCTCCCCGGCTCCCCGGCTCCCTGTGAAACTTTCTTCTGCAACATGACGGACAAGAAACGCATCAACTTGGCGCTACAGGGCGGCGGCGCGCACGGCGCGTTCACCTGGGGCGTGCTCGACCATCTGCTCGAGGACGGGCGGCTCGACTTCGACGGCTTCTCCGGCACCAGCGCCGGCGCGATGAACGCCGCCGCGCTCGCGGTGGGCTGGGAGCACGGCGGGGCCGCGCTCGCACGCGAGCGGCTCGAGAATTTCTGGAAGAAGGTGAGCGAGGCCGGGCGCCCCATCAACGCGTGGCTGTTCGGCTGGGCGGCGCAGGCCGAAGGCAGGCACCGCCACACCGAATGGGCGCCCGGCTATCTTGCCTTCGACGTGCTCTCGCGCTTCTTCTCGCCCTACCAGTTCAATCCGTTCAACTTCCACCCGCTGCGCCAGATCGTCGAAGAGGCGATCGACCTCGACCAGTTGCGCCGCTGCCGGCGCACCAGGCTGTTCGTCTCGGCGACGGCGGTGAAGAGCGGCAAGATCCGCGTGTTCGAGAACAGGGATGTGACGACCGACGTGCTGCTCGCCTCGGCCTGCCTGCCCTATCTGTTCCACGCGGTCGAGATCGACGGCGAGGCCTATTGGGACGGCGGCTACATGGGCAACCCCGCGATCTTCCCGCTGATCTACGGCTGCCAGGCGCAGGACGTCGTGATCGTGCAGGTGAACCCGATCAACCGCGCCGAGGTGCCGACCAACGCGCGCGACATCCTCGACCGCGTCACCGAGATCAGCTTCAACTCGTCATTGATGCGCGAGATGCGCGCGATCGCGTTCGTCTCCCGGCTCGTCGAGGAGCACAAGCTCGATCCCGCGCGCTACAAGCGCCTCAACATCCATTTCATCGAATCGGAGACCGAGATCGCGCCGCTCGGCGCCTCGTCCAAGCTCAACACCGATTGGCGCTTCCTGACCGAGCTCCGCGACCGCGGCCGCGAGACCGCCAAGCACTGGCTCGCCGCGCATTACGACCAGATCGGCAAGGAAAGCTCGGTCGATATCCGCGCGCGGTTCCTTTAACCGCGAACGCTGGAGCAGTTGCGAGGAGATGCACCACAGAGGCACAGAGGACACAGAGGTTGTGGAAATCGCGCGCGTGCGCGCCGCAATTCCCTCCGTGCCCTCTGCGCCTCTGTGGTGGGACGACATTGCGGCAGGGAAGGCGGCCCGCTCCTCAATGCCGCTCGCGCACGGTTTCCTTCTCGATCCCCGGCGCGCCGCCGGATTCGCCGCCCATGCGCCCCGCGTCGCGGTCGGCGCCGTCGTGCTGCGGCGGCGGCTCCATCTTGTATTGCTCCTGGCGGATGCGCGGCAGACAGCCCGGGTGGCGCTCCTTCAAATAGTCGATCATCTTCTCGCGCACCTCGCAGCGCAGATCCCAGAGCGCGCCCGAATCGGCGGCGCTCACCAGCGCCCGCACCTCGATCGTGTAGCGGTCGGTGGCGGTGACCTGGATCATCGCCACCTTCTGATCCCAGTGCTTCGATTCGCGCGCGAATTCGTCGAGCTTGTTGCGCATCGCGTCGATCGGCGCCGTGTAGTCGAGATACCAGTGCACCTCGCCGATCATCGCGGCGCCGCTCCGGGTCCAGTTCTGGAACGGCTTCTCGATGAAATAGGAGAGCGGCACCACGAGCCGGCGCTCGTCCCAGAGCCGCACCACGACGTAGGTGGCCGTGATCTCCTCGATGCGCCCCCACTCCTTCTCGACGATGACGACGTCGTCGATGCGGATCGGCTGCGCAAGCGCGATCTGGAGGCCGGCGATCAGGTTCGAGAGCGCCGGCCGCGCCGCAAGGCCGACCGCGAGGCCGGCGACGCCGGCCGAGGCGAACAGGCTCACGCCGAACTCGCGCACCTCGGGGATCGTCATCAGCATGATGCTGACGGTGACGACGAGCAGGAGGATGTTGATCGTGCGCTTGAGGATGCGCAGCTGCGTCTGCACGCGCCGCGCGGCCAGGTTGTCGGTGATCTCGATGTTGTAGCGCAGCGCCACGATGTCGCCGGCGAGATTGACCACCGAGATCACCATCCAGCCCACCATTGCGATCAGCGAGAGCGAGGCGATGCGCTGCAGCAGCAGCGCGAGATCGGGCGCGATGCGCAAGGTCGGCAGCACCGCCGTCAGGAAGAACGCGAGCAGGATGAAGCGGGTCGGCCAGCGGACGCGCTTCACGAACGAGGCCGCGACGCCGGATTTCCGCCGCCGCAGCAGCCGATTGATCAGGCGGAACGCGAGCGCGTGCGCGGCCAGCGCCACCAGCACGGCGCTCACGAGGCCGAGGACCGCCACCGCCCACTCGGGGACGTAGGCGGACCAGAATTCGGCGATCCAGGAGAGATCCATGCAGCAGGGCCGCGCGTTGGAGGCTTCGACCTCAAAACGAGCGGGCGCGGCTTCTGTTCGCCGTCATCCCGACCGGAGCGAGCCGCCCATGCGGCTCGCGCAATGGAGGGATCGCGACCCAGTGTGCGCACGATCCCTCCACTCCGCGGCTGTGCAAAGAGCACAGCCGCTTCGGTCGGGATGACGATCAAAACATGGGCTCGTCGGTATGAGCGGCCCAACGACCCACTCGTCATCCTGAGCGCAGCGAAGGATCTTGCTTCAACTGCCAGCGCTGCGGGCTGCGGAGGCTAGGCCCTTCGCTGCGCTCAGGACGACGTGAAAGGTGGGAGCGCGTCAGCTCCTGAGCACGCCGCCGGTCTGCTTCGCCACCGCGGCGACGATCTTCGCGCCGATCGCTTCGATCTCGGCGTCGGTCAGCGTCTTCTCGGTGGGCTGGATCGTGACCGAGAGCGCCACCGATTTCTTGCCCTCGGGGATGCCGGGGCCGGCATAGGCATCGAAGATCGAAGCGCCGGCGATCAGCGTGCGGTCGGCGTTCTGCGCGGCGCGCAAGAGCTTCTCGGCCGGCACCGCAGCATCGACGACGAACGCGAAATCGCGCTCGACCGGCTGGAACGGCGAGGGCTTCAGCAGCGGCCGCGC
>SBBV01000087.1 GCA_005240015.1 Candidatus Odyssella thessalonicensis
GCCGTCGTCCTGCTCGTAGGCGAAGCCGTTCTTGGCGGCAGACCCGCCACCGCACACGCCGGGCGGCGCGAAGCGGCCGCGCTCGGCGAAGAGGAACGCTTCGGCGTCGCCCTCGAGCGGCGTCACCTCGTAGACCGCGCCCAAGCCGCCGCGATGGCGGCCGGGGCCGCCGCTGTCGGGCCGGAGCGCCCACTGCGTGAACATCACCGGGTAGGCGGCTTCCAGGATCTCGACCGGCGGGATGGTCGCGGTCGAGATCGGGGCGTTGCCGTGGTTCAGGCCGTCGCCTTCGGGGTGGCCGCCATGGCCGCCGCCGAAGAACGAGAACATCACCCAGCGCTGCCCGTTCTTGCGGTGGCCGGCGAGCGAGAGCGCGTTGATCGTGCCGTAGGCGCAGCCGTTGACGCGCTGCGGTGCCGCCGCGGCCAATGCCTGGAAGACGACGTCGATGACGCGCAGGATCGTCTCTGTGTAGCCGCCGACGGGCTTGGGGCGCGTGGCCGAGAGGATCGAATTCTCGGGAATCACGAACTCGATCGGCTCGAGGCAGCCGGCATTGGCCGGCACGTCCTGGAAGACGTGCTTCAGCGCCACGTAGCAACTCGCGATCGCCGTCGAGCGCGCGATGTTGACCGGCCCGGCACAGGCGGCGGCACTGCGCGAGAAATCGAGCGTCATGCGGTCGCCGCGCTTCGCGATGTCGAGCGCGATCTTGAGCGGCTTGTCCTCGATGCCGTCATTGTCGAGCCAGTCCTCGGCCGAATAGGTGCCGTCGGGCAGCTCCGCGATGTTGGCGCGCATCAAGCGTGCGGCGCGCGCCTTGAGCTCGGCCAGCGCCTCGGTCACGGTTGCAGCACCGGCTTCGTCGAGCAGCCCCGTCAAGCGCTGGACGCCGAGATCGAGCGCGTTGATCTGGCCGTTCAGATCGCCATAGAGGCTCTTCGGCTGGCGCGAATTCGCCATCACGATGTCGACGATGTCCTGGTTCAAGCGCCCGGCCGCGAACAGCTTCACCGGCGGGATCAGCATGCCCTCCTGATAGCTCTCGGTCGCGACCGGGTTGTAGTTGCCCGGCACGTTGCCGCCGACATCGTGCCAATGGCCGACCGAGGCGAGGTAGCAGAAGACTTTGCCGCCGTGGAAGAACGGGCGCACCAGCTTGAAATCCGAGAGATGCGTGCCGCCGTCATAGGGATCATTGAACAGATAGACGTCGCCGTCTGCGACCGCACCGCCTTCCGTCTTGATCTTCTCGATCACCGCCTTGACCGCGAACGCCATCGCGCCGACGAAGATCGGCAGGCCCGACTTGCCCTGGATCAGCGTCTCGCCGGTGCGCGCGTCGTAGAGGCCGTGCGAGGCGTCATGCGCCTCGGCGATGATCGGGTTGAACGCGCTGCGGAACAGCGTCGCGTCCATCTCGTCGGCGATCTGCTCGAGCCGGCCTTTCAGCACGGCGAGGGTGACGGGGTCGATCATCGTCTCACACGTAGGGGCGCGCTGCGCGCGCCCTGCTTCCAACGCTCCCATGTTCCGCGCGGGACGTGTGCGGTCGACCACCGGCGCCGTGCCGGCGGATGCAGGGCGCGCGCAGCGCGCCCCTACGCATCGGACGCCTCGCGTTCATGGCGAAGATCAGCCCTCATACTTCTTCCCCAGCGCCAGCATCTCGGGCGTGCCGATCAGCGCGTTGAGGCCCTCGAAGTCGAGCATGCGGTCCCTGAGCGGCGCCGTGGTGCCGTGGCGCGCGAGGCTGGCATAGTAGTCGGCGAGGTTCTTCGCCAGGAAGCGCACCGTGCCGCCGGGAAAGATCGCAAGCGAGAACCCGAGCGCCTGCAGCTCTGCCGCGGTCTTCATCGGCGTCTTGCCGCCTTCGACCATGTTCGCGAGCAGCGGGATGCGGTCGCGGAAGCGCTGCATCGCCGCGCCGATCTCGGCCTCCGAGCGCAGCGCCTCGATGAACAGCACGTCGGCGCCGGCATCGCGATAGGCGTCGGCGCGGTCGAGCGCGGCCGAGAGGCCTTCGGGGCCGATCGCATCGGTGCGCGCGACGACGAGCACGTCGGCGGACGGGCGCGCATCGAGCGCCGCCTTGATCTTGCCCACCATCTCCGCCGCCGGCACGACGCGCTTCTCGTCGAGATGGCCGCAGCGCTTGGGGAAGGTCTGGTCCTCGAGCTGGATCGCATCGGCCCCGGCGCGCGCGAAACGCTTTACCGTGCGCTGCACGTTGAGCGCATTGCCGAAGCCGGTGTCGGCGTCGACGATGATCGGCGCCGCCACGCGCTCGCGGATCGCCATCAGAGTTTCGGCGACCTCGTCCATGCCGACGAGGCCGAGATCGGGCCGGCCGAAGCGGGTATAGGCGATGCTGGCGCCCGAAAGATAGAGCGCCTTGAATCCGGCTTGGCTCGCCAGCAGGGCGGTCAGCGCATCGTAGACTCCGGGCGCCACCAGGATCGGCGGGGCCGCGATCAGCGCGCGCAGGCCGTTGTCGTTCACGCGCCGGCCGCCCTGAGCTTCTTCGCGAGATGCGGCAGGAGGCCGCCATCCGCGATCATGGCGAGAAGATGCGGCGGGATCGGCTCGCAGGCGAGGCGCCGGCGCTGGGTCAGGTTCTCGATCACGCCCTCGCCGGCCCGGACGACCAGGCGATCGCCGGCCGCGACCGCGCCGGCTTCGGCCGAGACCAGCACCGGCAGCGCGAGGTTCATCGCATTGCGGTAGAAGATGCGCGCAAAGCTCTTCGCCACGACGGCGGCGATGCCGAGCGCCTTCAACGCCATCACCGCCTGCTCGCGCGAGGAACCCATGCCGAAATTGCTGCCGGCCACGACCATGTCTCCGGGTCTGGCCTCGCGCGCAAAGCGGGGATCGAGCGCCTCGAGACAATGCCGTGCGAGCTCGGCGATCGGGCCCTTCATGTAGAGCCCCGGCGCCAGCACATCGGTGTCGACGTTGTCGCCGAACACCCAGGCGCGGCCGCCCGCGGTTTCATCGCGCGGAAAAGCGCTTTCGCCTTCTGTGGACGTCGAGCTCGGCATAACGGGCAATGTTGGAACGATTGGAAAGATTACCGCGCCGCTCGAGGCCCGTCATGCGGAGATTCGGAGCGCACCGCTCGTCGTCCGGGGAATCTCGAACCGATCCACAACACTTGCCGTTCCCGCGAAAGCGGGAACCCAAACAGCGTCTCCACCGCGAAAGCCGTTCAACGCCTTGAGCGGCATCGAGCGTGGGTCCCCGCTTTCGCGGGGACGACAAGGTCTCATGCCAACGGACGGAATCGATGACTCGGCGGCAAAAAGGGGTCAAAAAGGGGTCAGACCCCTTTTCGGCATCGGCGGCGACGCCATGCCTCATCCGGATAGGCTGAAAAGGGGTCTGACCCCTTTTTGCCAATCGCACAACACTTAAGTCCGTTGGTCTCAGAGGTTCGAAAGAAGCCGAAGGATGGCTGCTGAACGAGAGGCCGCCGGCTCAGCGCACGGCGGCGATCGGCGTCCGCGAGACGAGGGCGAGCGTCGGCGGCGGGTCGAGGAACTCGACGTCGTCGCCCTCGATCTCCACGCGCGCATCCGCGGTCGACTGTTCCTCCGCCGTCGGCGTGGCAAAGGTGTGCCCCAGCAGCAGCATGCCGACGCTCTCGCCATCGAGCGAGAGCGGCAGGATGATGCGGCTGATCATCACCGTCAGGAAGCTGTCCTTGACGTAGCGGTTGCGCGCGAACAGCGGGCGGCCCGACTCGAACACCATCGCGTAGTGCCGGCTCGCGACCTTGTGGCGTGCGGGCGTCAGGATCTCGTGCGTGAACTTGCCGGTGGCGTCGAAGCCGTAGCCCTGGGCGATGGCCGTGCCGGTGAGGCGATAGCGAAAGCCGCGGCCCTCGATGCGCTCGACCAGCTGCAGATGCGGCAGCAGACGGGGAATTTCCGAGGGCTCGATGTCGCGCCTGAGCGGCATGCGCCGCCGGCCGCGCTTCATGTCCCAATAGCGCCATAACGAAGACAGGATGGGGTCGTCGGCGATCACGGGAGGCATTCGGGGATCTCCCAGCTTCGGCTTCGGCCGCATGCCCCCAACAGGGGACCGGGGCGCGTTATGCTGTTAGCGATCTGTCAGCAAATATGAACGTGAGGAAAGTCACATTCGATCCGCGTTGGGAAATAATTTTTATGGTTTTCAAACCGTTAATCGTAAATGCTGAGACGTGCCGCGAAGAGATATTAACGCATTAGGACTACGCGATTATTTCCCGCTCTCTATGTAATTTTCCGGTGTCAGCGCACTGTTTCTGCAAGCATCGCGCGCGGGTCGGCAATGTGGCCGGCGACGGCCGAGGCCGCGACCGTGTAGGGCGAGGCGAGATAGACCCGGGCCGTGGCATGGCCCATGCGGCCCTTGAAATTGCGCGCCGTGGCCGAGATGCAAACCTCGTTCTCGGCGAGAACGCCGGCCCCATAGCCGGCGCAGGCGCCGCAGCCCGAGGGCAGCAGGATGGCGCCGGCGTCGGTGAGCGCGGCGAGGGTGCCGTCGGCGGCCGCCTCCTGCGTCGTGCGCGCCGAGGCGGGGGCGACGAGCAGGCGCACGCCCTTCGCCACTTTGCGCCCGCGCAGGATCTCCGCCGCCATGCGGAGATCGGAGAGCTTGGCGCCGGTGCAGGCGCCGATATAGGCCTGATCGATGGCGACCTTGCCGTGCGCGGCAACCTCGGCCGCGTTCTCGGGGCTGTGGGGCGCCGCCACTTGCGGTGCCAACGCGCTCGCATCGAAGCGGTGTTCGGCCTCGAACGCGGCGCCGGGATCGCTGCGCCAACGCTCCCAATCGGCGCCCATGCGGGCGCCGGCCGCCCTCACGTAGTCGACCGTGACCCGGTCGGGTGGCACGAGCCCGACCTTGGCGCCGAGCTCCGCCGCCATGTTGGCCAGCACCATACGCTCGCTCATCGGCAGCGCGCGGAGCGCCGCGCCGTCGAACTCCACCGCCTTGTAGTTGGCGACGTCCATGCCGAGACGGCCGCAGAGGAACAGCATGATGTCCTTGGCCGAAAGGCCGCGGCCGAGCCGCCCGCTCCATTCGATGTGGATTGTGGCGGGAACGCGCACCCAGATCTCGCCGGTGGCGAGCACGCCGGCCATCTCGGTGGCGCCGATGCCGATCATGAACGCGCCGAACGCGCCGCCGGTGGTCGAATGGCTGTCGCCGCCGGCGACGAACATGCCCGGCGCCAGATGTCCGCGCTCGGGCAGCACGACGTGGCAGATGCCCTGCATGTCGTAGAACGCCTCGATGCCGCGCGCCTTGGCGAACTTGCGCGTGAGGTCGAGGATCGCGGCACTCTCGGCGTCGACGGCGGGCGTGTAATGGTCGGTCACCAGCACCACGCGCGTCGGGTCCCAGATGCCGACGCCCAGCTGCTTCAGCATCGGCTCGACCCGGCGCGGGCCGGCCGAATCGTGGATCATCGCGAGATCCACCTTGGCGGTGACGATGTCGCCCGGTCGCACGCTGGCACGGCCGGCGGCCTTGGCGCAGAGCTTCTCGGCGAGCGTCTGGGGCGTGGGCATGCTTCGCATGCTCGCGGTTGACACGGCGCTGTACCTAGACCGACAGTCCCGCCCCCAGCAAGGCCGAGCCGATGCCCGACACCACGCCCGATCCGCTGGTCCTCGCGCGCGACATCGTGCGCGCCTTTCTCGACACCATGGAGGCGCGTGACTTGGCGCACGCCAAGCGCTTCCTGGCACCCGGCTTCACGATGGTCTTTCCCGGCGGCGAGCGTTTCGATTCGCTCGAGGCGCTGGTGGCCTGGGCCAAGCCGCGCTATCGCTGGGTCAAGAAGCGCTACGACCGCTTCGACACGGCGCAGGGCCCGACCGCGACCCACGTCTACTGCTTCGGCACGCTCTACGGCGAATGGCCCGACGGCACGCCGTTCGAGGGCATCCGCTTCATCGACCGCTTCACCGTGAGGAGCGGCAAGCTCGTCGATCAGATGGTGTGGAACGACATGGGCGAGGCGCGATCGCGCGCGCGAGGTGCCTAGGCGCGCGGCTTACACGCGGCCCGGGCCCTTGGGAGCGCCATCCTTGCTCTGGCCGACGCGGGTCGCGATGTCGGAGAACGAGCTGGCGCCGATCTCGCCCGAAAGCGCCATGCGGACGAACCGCGCCGGGAAGCGCACGGCTTCGATATGGGCGTCGCTGAGCTTCTCGTGCTGCTCGGCGCCGGCCAGCGCCTCGGCCTCGGCGCGGTCGAGCGCCGTCTCGATCTCGGCGCGCGAAAGCACGCGCTTTTCCTCGATGAGCTTGAGCAGCGCGGCGAGAACGGTCAGCACGCCCTGAAGCTGCAGGTTGGCGGTATTCATGGTCTGCCTGCGCGGTGTCGTACCGGTTGCAACGCACGCGCATGCAGGCAAGTTCCGGGCCGGAGCCCGTCCGAGCGCCTATCGGCCGAGCGGCGTCCGCGGGCTCAGCGCCGCAGCCTCCGCGTGCGCCGACTCCCGGCGCAACCAGCGCCGGGCCAGCGCCGCGAACGGCAAGCCGTAGAGCCGCGCGAGCGTGCGGAACTCCTTGCTCTCGGCGCCGAGGCCGAAGACGAGATGCTCGCGCTTGCCGGGCACGCAGAGCGTGCCGAATGCCCAATCCCAGATCGAGAGGCAGAAGCCCAAGTTCTTGCCGATATGGCGGGGGTCGGTGCTGTGGTGGATCTGGTGATGCGCCGGGCTCTGCACGATGCGGCCGAGCCAGCCCGAAACCGGCATCCAGATATGTGAGTGGCGCAGATGGAAGAAGGTGAGGTAGTAGGCGAACAGCAGCACGTTCACCTGCAGCAGCGTCAGCTCCTGGGCGCCGGGCCCGAAGCAATAGCCCAAGAAGGCGTAGGCGGCGCCGGTCGAAAGCGCGATGCAATTGCCGACGAGCAGCTCCTCGACCGGGTGCTGGCGCCAGGTCGTGGCCGGCGTCAGCACCTCCGCCGAGTGGTGGACTTTGTGGAATTCCCACAAAGCCGGAACGCGGTGCAGCAGCCAGTGCGAGAACCAGTAGCCGAGATCGAAGGCGACCACGATCGCGACCGTGGTAGCGACGCGCACCGCCCAGCCGGACTCGCCGGCGTCGGCGGCGGGACCGAACAGCGCCGCGAGGCCGCTTTGCGCGGCGTCGTGCCAGAACGCGCTGGTGAAGATCAGCGAGAGGATGATCAGCGCTTCGAGCGCGCCGTTGACGAAGTAGAAGCGGTAGTCGAGCCGCGCCGAGGGGTGGAGGTAGACGGCGCGCGGCGCCACGATGCGCCAGAACCCGGCGAGGCCCCGCCGCCGGCGCCGGCGACGCAGACACGCGACGATGCCGGCTATGAACACCAGCGCGCCGGCGAGGTAATAGATGCTGAGCGGCGCCTTCGGATGCGCGAGCGCCAGGATCGGCTGCAGCAGCGCCGCGACGAATTGCTCGATGGGATTCACGTGGGGCGCTGCGGGCTGCAGTTTGCCGTTGCGGAAGACCGGGCGGCGGCGGAATAGTGCGGCCAGAGATTGGCGCGGCATGCTTTACGATCGGTTAAGGACGTGCGCGTCGGCGCTGCGGCGTGGTAGGGCAGGCAAGAGGGAGGGGCGATGAAAGCGGTCTTGATCCGCGCCTTCGGCGGGCCGGAGGTGCTGGAATATGCCGATGCGCCGGAGCCGATGCCGGGCCCCAGCGACGTCGTGGTGGAGGTCCACGCCGCCAGCGTGAACCCCGTCGACTGCAAGATGCGCGACGGGCAGGTGCGCCACTACGGCGACATCAAGCTGCCGCGCATCCTGGGACGCGATTTCTCCGGCGTCGTGGCCGCGGTGGGCGCCGGCATCAGCGATCTCCGGCCCGGCGAGGCGGTGTTCGGCATCGCCGACCGCCTGCGCGACGGCACCCACGCCGAAACCCATCTCGTCGATGCCGGGCTTCTCGCCAAGAAGCCGCGCGCGCTCTCGCACATCTCGGCGGCGGCGCTCGGCGTGGCGGCGGCGAGCGCGCTCGCCGCGCTCGAAACCACGGCGCCGGTCAAGGGCGGCGACCGCGTGCTCGTCCATGCCGGCGCCGGCGGCGTCGGCCACTACGCGATCCAGTATGCGCGCAAGAAGGGCGCCCACGTGATCACCACCGCGCGCGCCGAGAACCACGATTTCGTCAAGGCGATGGGCGCCCAGGAGGCGATCGACTACACCGCGGTCGATTTCGCCGCTGCCGCCAAGGATTGCGACGTCGTGCTCGACACGCTCGGCGGCGAGGCGCATGCCCGCTCGATGGCGTGCCTCAAGCCCGGCGGCACGCTCGTCTACCTCAACGCGGCGCCGCTGCCGAAGGGGCCGATGCGCGGCGACATTCGCGTGGTGAACGCGCCGGTCAAGGGCGGGCGCGCCGCGCTGGAGCGCATCGGCCAGCTCGCGGTCGAGGGCGCGCTGAAGCCGCATGTGAGCGCCACGTTTCCGCTCGAGCGCGCGGCCGAGGCCTATGCGATGATCGCCACCGGCCGCACGCGCGGCAAGATCGTGCTCACCGTCCGCTGAGCGGCCGCCACCGCTATCGCCACTGGGTCTTGTAGTCGCCGATCAGCTCGGGGAGCCAGGTGGCGATCGCCGGCGCGACGACGATGAGCGCCACCAGGATGATCGCGCAGATCATGTAGGGCACGGCCGCGCGGCAAATCTCCCAGAAGGTGGTGCCGGGCGGGGCTATGCCCTGCATCACGAACAGCAGGAGGCCGAACGGCGGGGTGGTGAAGCTGATCTCGAGCGACATCATCACGATGATGGCGAACCAGATCGGGTCCCAGCCGAAGGTCTTCGCCAGCGGGAAGAAGATCGGCACGGTCAGCAGCATCATCGAGAGCTGGTCCATGAAGCAGCCGAGGACGAGCAGGATCCCGAACATGATGAGCAGCATCACCATGGGATCGAGGTTGAACGCGGTCGCCCATTTGATCAGCCCGGCGCTCGCACCCGAGAACGAGAGGATGGCGCTGAAGGTCTGCGAGCCGAAGATGATGAGCAGCGCCATGATCGTGATGCGCGTCGCCGCCTCGACCGATTTCCAGAACGAGGTCCAATTGAGCTTGCGGTAGATCGCCGCGAGCGCGATGACGGCGACGCAGCCATAGGCGGCGGATTCGGAGGGCGCCACCTTGGGCGTGATCGGCGTGCCGACGGTGAGCAGGATCACCGCCACGATCACCGACATCATCGGCAGCACTTCGGTGCAGAAGATGCCGAGGCGGCGCAACGGGGAGATGTAGGGGACCTCGTAGGTCGGCGCCGCGCCGGGATCGAGACGCACGCGGATGAAGATGAACACGGCGTACATCGCCGCCAGGATGAGTCCGGGCAGAATGCCGGCAATGAGCAACGCGCCGATATCGAGTTCGGCGAGCGTTCCGAGCAGCACGCCCAACGCCGAGGGCGGGATGAGGATGGCGATGCCGCCGGTGCCGAGGATGGGGCCGATCGCCATGTATTTCTTGTAGCCGCGGCGCACCATCTCGGGGACCATGACGGTGCCGAGCAGAGCCGCGCTGCCCATCGACGAGCCGGAGAGCGCCGCGAAGGCGGTGCCGCCGGCGACGGTGACGTAGGAGAGCCGGCCCGGCGTCTTGCCCATCAGCTTGTCGATGCCGTCGAACATGCGGTTGGCGAGGCCGGTGTAGAAGAACAGCTCGCCCATCAGCAGGAACATCGGGATCGGCACGATGTAGAAGCTCGTGATAAAGTCGAAGCCGTTCCTGAGCAGGATGCCGACGCCGCGATCGATCTGCTCCATCGTCGTGCCGCTGCCGCCCATGAAGTAGGCGGCGCCGACGACATTGGCGACGAGGAAGGCGAGGCCGACCGGAAAGCCGATCAGCATCAGGAACAGGATCGTTCCGAACAGCAGCGCGAGCGCCCAGTACCATTCCATGCCGTCGGTGCCCCCTCGCGCGCCGGTCAAAAGCGCCGCGGCGCCTATTCGTGCAGGCCGGCCTCGCCGGTATGCATGGTTTCCCTGCCGACGATGAAGCGCAGGAACTCGAGCGCCATCAGGCCGAAGCCCAACGGCATCACGATGGTGCCAAGCCAGCGCTGGAGGTCCCGCGAGCGCTTCTCGTCGAGATGATTGGTCACCCAGTCGTTGCCGAACAGCTTCCACGAATACCAGGCGAGCACGAGGCAGGCGAGCATGCAGAGCAGAGCGACGAGGCGCGAGACCACGCGGCGCGTCCCCGGTGCCAGCGCGGCGGTGACGATCTCGATGTAGACATGGCCGCGCTTCCTCACGAGCCATGGCGAGCCCAGCATCATCACGTAGACGAAACCGTACTCGACCACCTCGAACGCGTAGGCCCAGTAGGGAAGCTCCATCCACCGGAACATTGTGATGTAGACGATCGCGACCATCATCGCCGCAAGATAGACGCCGGCCACCGCCACCATGGCGCGCAGCAGCCATTCATAGGCGCGGTCGACGGACGCGAGCATTTCCTGGAAGCTCCGGCTCCTGGCAAAGCAAAGGGCGGGCCAGCTTGGCGCGGGCCCGCCCCCGCCTCA
>SBBV01000404.1 GCA_005240015.1 Candidatus Odyssella thessalonicensis
CGCCCAGACGATCGCCGTGTGGGAGATTGTCGCCGCCACGCCGAGCAGAATCGCCTGCGCCACAGTGCCGCGAACCGCGACGATGAAGGCGGCCATCATGGTTTTCGAATGGCCGGGCTCGAGCCCGTGCAGCGCGCCTAAAGCCACGGCGCTCGGCGCAAAAATCCAAGCATTCGCTGCGCCGGCGCGGAAGACTTCGGAGAGATCGGACATCGAATTCGCCGTGAGCTCCAGGCGTATGTCGGAGGTGACGGAGGGGCCAGTCTTACGACGGCGCTCGACGCTCCGCCTTCGCGAGAACGTCTGACTCTGTCTACTTTATAGTCAGCGTCCCCCGATGAAACAAGCTCTTGCGGGACTCGAACCGACGAAGCGGGGCGCGCGAACGCTCGAAGCTTCGGAGCGCTTAGGTTCCCGTTTGGAGCGCTGCCCGCGCAGCCAAGACAGACGCGCGGAGCATGCGGCGCGGGCGACTGTGAGCGCGGCGCCTCAAAAAGAAAACCCCCGGCTTTTTGGGCCGGGGGCTTTTGTCCTAATTCTTCAGTATCGCTTAGGGCATATCGCCGGCGACGAACTTCGGAATGACCGGACCGCCGATTTCGGCCGCGAAGCGGCGTCCCGACGGCGAGAAGAACATCAGGAGGCCGCCGATCTGGCTGTCGGTGTCGTAAGCCAGGTCAGACAGACGCTCGATGTCCCAACGCGCGTCCTGCACCTTCACGGCGATTTCCTTGGTCTCGCCCGGCGCGATCGGCGTCGGGTCCGTCGACAGACCGCGGTCGGCCAACAGATAGTCCGGGAAGTCGGGCTTCGTCGTGAACACGTCAGGGTTCAGGAAGCGCAGGCCGGCCGCCGTATATTCGCCAAGGCGAAGCGGCTCGGAGGTCGTGTTCGTGACCTTGACGTTGATCGTCAGCTCACGGCCAGGGACCTTGTAGACGCCGCCGTTCAGCTCAGCCGACACGCGCTCCTTGCCGACGCCCGCCGTGCCGTCAGTCACGATCGGCGTCAGAGGCTTCTGCAAGCCCGCCTGAAGCGGGATCGTGCGCGGGAAGGTCGAGTTCGTCACGGCGTAGCCGACGATCGTCGCCAGGATGGTCAGCGCGAGAACAATCGCGCCAATGCGCTTGTCGTCGTCCGTCACCTGCTCGTCGACCTTGCCGGTGGCCACGCGCAGATAAGAGGCGATGACGCCCTTACGCACGAACCAGAACAGGATCCACGCAGCGCCGACCGCAAGCCACGGCAGATGCCACGCATAAACGCGGCTGATGCCATAGGTCTCGAGATCGACCGTCGAGCCGTCAAGCAACGTCACCGGATCGGTGAAGTCCTTCATGTCGCCCTTGATCTCGATCCACTGGCCGGGGCCGATGATCGGACCGCCGCCCTCGACGTTGATCTGAGCGTGAACATGCCAACGGCCGGCGCGACGACCGCGCAGGTTGATCGAGAAGGCGTAGTCGTTGCCGGGAACCAGCGACACCGAACGCGGCGCAAACTGCTCGCCGATGAACTGCGCCGTGCGAACCAGAACCGGGCCGGGCTCGCCGGCGTTCAGGAACGACACGCGCGGATTGGCGACCGCCTGCGGCCAGGCCGAGAACACATGGATCTTGCCCGACAGCACCATCTCTTCATTGACGTTCACCGTCGTCTTCGACCACTGAACGTCATACCAGTTCAGCGTGCGCATCCGAAGAAACGCCTGCTGCGACTTCTCGCCGTGGGCCGACGCGGGAGCAACAGCTCCCAGGGTCGCCGCCACAGCCGCCGCCGCGCCAATCGCGGCGAGCTTGACGAACTTTTTCATCGATAAACCTCCCAGGTTCCTCTTCACCGGCCGCCGCCTCGCGCGCCAACCGGTCTTGCTTCTCGCAGCGGACTTAAAGCCAACAGCCACAGTCCGCCGCTCTTCTTTCCTTGCAGGCCGCCGCGGCGCCCCTCTTAAAGCGCCGCAGCAAGCGACGATGCTTAGATCGTGTCGATGATCTTGGTCGTCGAATACCAACGACCCATGAACCACCACAGGAAGTAAACCATCATCGACACGAAGCCCGAGAAGAACGCCGCAACCGGCACAACGTCCTTACCGAAGGTGCGCAGCGTGCCGCGCTCGACCATGCGGATGTATTCCGGCATCGACGTGCGGACGAAGTGGAAGCCGATCAGATCCGCAAGCGTCATCAGCTGACCATGCTGCTCCGTCGCCTGGTGGAACGCCGCAATCGCCGGCCAGTTGTTCGGGTAGAACAACAGACCCCAGCCCAGCGAACCAACAATCGCCGTGATCACATAGGAGCCCGACAGAAGCAGGATCACGTCAAGCCAGATCGCCGGAACGATCAGAGCGGACGGGAACACAAGGCTGATCGGGAAGTAGGTCCAGCCCCAGAAGTTGACGTAGCGGTTGATCCACTCGCCAATCAGGAGGCCGAGAGCCGCGAACACCGCGCCGAACGGCAGACGGAAGTTCACCCACCAGAACGCCTGCGACGCCGCGCAGAAGGTCACGCCCAGAATCGGCACGACCGTCGGCCACATACGACGATCCTTCCAGTCAACCCAGAAGTCCCAGTCGCCCGCC
>SBBV01000347.1 GCA_005240015.1 Candidatus Odyssella thessalonicensis
CGCCGATGCGCACCGGCGCACAGTGGCCGAGCGGCAAGGCGCTCTCGCGCGCCATGGCCGAGGCGGTCGATCTCTCCGTTGAGGCACCGCATGGCCGCGGCCGTCAGCACGCCCTCGGGCGCGCCGCCGCTGCCGAGATAGATGTCGATGCCGCTCGAGGGCCGCGAGGTCGCGATCACGCCCGAGATGTCGCCGTCGGGGATCAGCTTGATGCGCGCGCCCGCCTCGCGCACCTTGGCGATGAGCTCGGCATGGCGCGGACGGTCGAGCACGCAGGCGACGAGATCTTCGACCTCGACCTTCTTCGCGCGCGCGAGATCCTTGAGGTTGTGCGCGGGCGCCGCCGCAATGTCGACGAGATCGTGCGGCAGGCCGCCGCCGACCGCGATCTTCTCCATGTACACGTCGGGCGCGTGCAGGAAGCCGCCCTCCTCGGCCATCGCCACCACCGCGAGCGCGTTCTCCATGCCCTTGGCGGTGATCGTGGTGCCTTCGAGCGGGTCGAGCGCGATGTCGACCTTGGGCCCGCCGCGCCCCACCTTCTCGCCGATGTAGAGCATCGGCGCCTCGTCGCGCTCGCCCTCGCCGATCACGACCTTGCCGTCGATGAAGAGGCTGTTGAGCGCTTGGCGCATCGCGTCGACGGCGGCCTGGTCGGCGGCTTTTTCGTCGCCGCGCCCCATCATGCGCGAGGCCGCGAGCGCCGCCGCCTCGGTCACGCGCACGACCTCCAAGGCGAGGTTGCGGTCGAGATAAACGGTTGCCGGCATGGCGCTCCCCTCAGAGCTCTTCGATGCGGATCATGCAGGGCGGCTCGAGCACCGCTTCCAGGCGCCCGATGCGGTCGAGCGCCCTCAGCATGGCCGCCTCGACGGTCTCGTGCGTGGTCAGCACGACCGGCACCGCCTTCGTCTTGGAGCGGCCGCGCTGCAGCATCGACTCGAGCGAGACGCGCTCGTCGCGCAACGCGGCGGACACGTCCGCGATGACGCCGGGCTGGTCGCGCACCATGAGGCGAATGTAGTAGCGCCCGCGATGCTCCGCCATGGGGGAAACGACAAGCTTGGCGAGCTTCCCGGCCGGCACGCCGAACACGGGGCTCCTGACACCGCGCGCAAGATCGACGAGATCGGAGGCCACGGCCGAGGCGGTCGGGAACTGCCCCGCTCCGCGCCCGACATAGACCGTGTTGCCGGCGAAATCGCCGTCGACCATCACCGCGTTGAACACGCCGTCGACGCGCGCCAGCGGAATGCCGGCCGGAATCATGCAGGGATGCACGCGCTGCTCGATGCCGCGCGGCGTGCGGCGGCCGATCGCGAGCAGCTTGATGCGAAAGCCGAGCTCGCCGGCGTATTCGAGGTCCATCGGCGAAACGTTGCGGATGCCGGCGACCGACACCGCCTCGAAATCCATGGCCGTGCCGAAGGCGAGGCTGGTCAGCACGGCGAGCTTGTGCGCGGCGTCGACGCCGTCGACGTCGAGGCTCGGATCGGCCTCGGCGTAGCCCTTCTTCTGCGCGTCGGCGAGCACGTCCTCGAAGCTCTTCCCGCTTTCGCGCATCACGGTGAGGATGTAATTGCAGGTGCCGTTCAAGATCCCGTAGACGCGCTCGATCTTGTTGCCGGCGAGGCCTTCGCGCAGCGCCTTCACGATCGGAATGCCGCCCGCCACCGCGGCTTCGTAGCCGAGCGTGACGCCGGCGCCTTCCGCCGCGGCCGCGAGCGTGGCGCCGTGATGCGCGAGCATCGCCTTGTTGGCGGTGACGACGTGGCGGCCCTTGACGAAGGCGGCTTCGGTCAGCGCCTTGGCCGGGCCGTTGGCGCCGCCGATGAGCTCGACGATCGCCTCGGCATCGGCGCTCTTCGCCATCTCGACCGGATCGTCGTACCAGGCGAATCCGGAGAGATCGACGTCGCGCTTCTTGTGGCGATCGCGCGCGGAGACGGCGGTGATAACGAGGCGCCGCCCGCAGCGCGCTTCGAGCAGCGCCGCCTGGCTCGCGAGAAGCTTCACGAGGCCGGCCCCGACGGTTCCGAGGCCGGCGACCGCGATCTTGAGCGGCGGGTTCACGACAGCGCGGCCCGCTTCTTGGACGGCAGGCGCTGTACGCTGTTGACGCCCGAAGCGGCGAAGAAGGCCTTGATGTTGCGCACGGCCTGGCGGATGCGGTGCACGTTCTCGACCATCGCGATGCGCACATAGCCTTCGCCGTATTCGCCGAAGCCGATGCCGGGCGAAACCGCGACCTTGGCTTCCTTCAACAGCAGCTTGGCAAACTCGTTCGAGCCCAAATGGCGGAACGCGGCCGGCAGCGGCGCCCAGGCGAACATCGACGCACTGGGGCTCGGCACCTCCCAGCCCGCGGCCTCGAGGCCCTTCACCAGCACGTCGCGCCGCTCGCGATACATGCGCCGGAGCTCGTCGACGCAATCCTGCGACCCGTTCAAGGCCGCGGTCGCCGCCACCTGGATCGGCGTGAACGCGCCGTAGTCGACGTAGGACTTCACATGCGTCAGCGCGGCGACGAGCTTCGGGTTGCCGACCGCGTAACCCATGCGCCAGCCGGCCATGGAGTAGGTCTTGCTGAAGGACTGGATCTCGATCGCGACATCCTTCGCGCCCTGCACCTCGAGGATCGAGGGCGGCGCCACGCCGTCGAAGTAGAGCTCGGCATAGGCGAGATCGGAGATCACATAGATGCCGTGCCGCTTCGCAAAGTCTATAACTTGGCGGTAGAAATCGAGCCCGCAGGTGCGCGCCGTGGGATTGGCCGGAAAGCAGAGCACGAGCGCCAACGGCTTCGGCACCGAATGGCGCACCGCGCGCTCGAGCGCCGCGAGCAGATCGGCCTCGCTGTGCTCGGGCGTGAACGGCAGCTGGCGGATCGCGGCCCCGGCGATCATGAACGCGTAGGTGTGGATCGGATAGGTGGGGCTCGGCACCAGGATCACGTCGCCGGGCTCGGTGATCGCCTGCGCGAGGTTGACGAGCCCCTCCTTGGAGCCGAGCGTCACCACCGCCTCGCGCTCGGGATCGATCGTGACGCCGAAGCGGCGCTGATAGTAAGCGGCGATCGCGCGGCGCAAGCCGGGAATGCCGCGCGATGACGAATAGCGGTGCGTCCTCGGGTTTTGCACCGCCTCGATCAGCTTCTCGACGATGTGGCGCGGCGTGGCGCTGTCGGGATTGCCCATGCCGAGGTCGATGATGTCC
>SBBV01000539.1 GCA_005240015.1 Candidatus Odyssella thessalonicensis
CGGCGCGGATGTGGCCGCGCTCGCGCGGGTTCGCCGCGTGCGCGAGCGCCTCGCCGGCCTCGACGCTTTTCCGCAGCTCGGGCTCGACGTCGCGCTGGGTCGCCATGCAGAGGGCGCCGGCGCGCAGCGCGTGGCCGGCCACGAAATCGGGCTCCGCCGCCAGCGTCGTGTCGATGGCGGCGACGGGATCGCCGAAATAGCTGTTGAGGGCGGCCAGCGCGCGCTCGTAGCCGTCGAGGGCCTTGGCGCTGCCGGTCGAAACCGCCACGCCGCGGCAGTCGGTCTTGCTCATGCTCAGACTCCGTCAGGGTTCAGTCTGCGCAGCGTCTCCTGCACCGCGTGCGCATGAGGGGTGCGGCACCGCCCCGGCGCCGCGGGCCGTGCTTCTAGGCGAAGCGCCATGCCCGGTAAAGTGACGGTCATCACAGCGACGCGGCCCAATCGGCCGCACCCCATCACGTGCGCGTGAAACTCGGCGGAATCAGGCAGCGTATCGAGACATTGAAACGCCGCGCCGCTTGCGGCCCCAGTCGCCGGGTGGGCCGTCGAACACGCCGGCACACCGCGTGCCGCACTTCTCGCAGCGCCCGTCGTCGCTCAAATGCCAGGCGGTGATCTCGTACCAGTCGCGCCCGATCAGGCGCGCGCCGCAGCCGCGGCAATAGGTGCTGTCGCCTTCCTCGTCGTGCACGTTGCCGACATAGACGTAGCGGAGCCCGTTCTTGAGCGCGATGTCGCGCGCGCGGCGCAGCGTGGCGGGCGGCGTCGGCGGGCGGTCGAGCATCTTCCAGTCGGGATGGAAGGCCGTGAAGTGGAGCGGCACGTCGACGCCGAGGCGGTCCGCGATCCACCGCGTCTCGGCATCGATCTCGGCGTCGGAATCGTTGAGGTCCGGGATCAGCAGGGTCGTGATCTCGGTCCAGACCGTGGTCTCCTTGACGAGGTACTCGAGCGTATCCTTCACCGCGCCGAGCTGCCCGCTGCAGATGCGCGCGTAGAACTCCTCGGTGAAGCCCTTCAAGTCGATGTTGGCCGCGTCGATCACGCGATAAAGCTCCTCGCGCGCCTTCGGCGAGATGTAGCCGGCCGACACCGAGACGGCTTTGAGGCCGTGGGCGCGGCACGCGATGGCGGCGTCGATCGCGTATTCGAGGAAGATCGTGGGGTCGTTGTAGGTGAAGGCGACCGAGCGGCAGTCATGCGCCCGGGCCGCCATCGCGATCGCCTCGGGCGAGGCCTCCTCGGCCAGCGTGTCGACGTCGCGCGATTTCGAGATGTCCCAGTTCTGGCAGAACTTGCAGGTGAGGTTGCAGCCGGCGGTGCCGAACGACAGCACCGGCGTGCCGGGCAGGAAATGGGCGAGCGGCTTCTTCTCGATCGGGTCGATGCAGAAGCCCGAGGAACGGCCGTAGGTGGTCAGCACCAGCGCGTCGCCCTGGCGCGCGCGCACGAAGCAGAGGCCGCGCTGGCCGTCGCCGAGCCGGCATTCGCGCGGGCAGACGTCGCACTGGATGCGCCCATCGGGGAGCGCATGCCAGTGGCGCGCGGGGTGGGCAGAACCTAGATCGGAAGGCATAATAGCTAGGTGGCTCCGCCGCGGTCGAAGATCAAGGCGGAGATGTGCGCCGCCCCGCGGGGATTTGGGGCTGCGCGGAGGGAGGTTCGATGCCAGCTTCGCGTGTTCCGGCGATCCGCCGGCCCGCGGTCGCGGGCCTGTTCTATCCGGATAGCGCCGCCAATCTGGCCCATGCGGTAGACGGCCTGCTCGCCGGCGCGCGCGCCTGGGTCGCCAATCCGGTGCCCAAGGCCGTGATCGCGCCGCACGCCGCGTTCACCTATTCGGGGCCGGTGGCGGCCGCCGCCTACGCCCGCCTGCGCCCGCTGCGCGCCGCGATCCGCCGTGTCGTGCTGTTGGGGCCGGCCCATCGCGTGCCGTTCGAGGGCCTGGCCCTGCCCGGCGCCACCGCCTATCGCACGCCGCTCGGCGACGTGCCGATCGATACGGCCGCGCTCGATCTCATCAAGGGCCTGCCCGGGGTCAAGGATCTGGCCGAAGCGCATGCGACCGAGCACAGCCTCGAGGTCCATGTCCCCTTCCTTCAGCGGATCTTCACCAATTTCACGCTGGTGCCGCTCGTGGTCGGCGACGCTTCGCCCGAAGCGGTGGCAGCCGTGCTCGAGGCGCTCTGGGGCGGGCCGGAGACGATCATCGTGATCTCGTCCGATCTCTGCCACTACCAGCCCTATCTCGCGGCGCGCGCGCACGACAAGCGCACCGCCGAGGCGATCGAGCGCCTCGACGAGCGTGGGCTTGGCCCGGACGATGCATGCGGCTGCATCCCGATCGCGGGCCTGCTGCAAGCGGCGCGCGCGCATGGCCTCGAATGCACGCGGCTCGACCTGCGCAATTCGGACGACACGGCGGGCTCGGGCGGGATGGGCGGCGCGCGCGAAGTCGTGGGCTACGGCGCCTGGGCGTTCGTAGCACCGGGACCGGCCGTGGCTTGAGGGCTACTGCGTTTTCGGCGCCGGCGTCTTCGGCTGCTCGATCCTGATTTCGGGGCCCTTGTCGGTATCGATCCTGCCACCGAACGCGAAGAACGCGCCGATGCCGACGACGACAACGAGCGCGCCGACGATGAAATAGAGCCCGCCGTGC
>SBBV01000268.1 GCA_005240015.1 Candidatus Odyssella thessalonicensis
CCCGCCTGCGGGCCTACGCCCGCCGAAGGGTCGCGCTGGCACGTCACTTCCATTCGCTCGCTATGGCCCGCAGGCGGCGGAGGTCGGGTGGGGGCCAGTCTGGTTTCCAACTCAGACATGCCCGGCTCCGTTGAGCAGCGCGGGATCGATCGTCCCGCGGAACGCGATCGCGGTCGGGCCGGTCATGAGAACGTGGCCGTTCTCGAGCCATTCGATCTCGAGCGTGCCGCCGTCGAGCTCGAGCGCGGCCTTGCGCTTGGCCAAGCCGCGGCGCACGGCCGCGACGAGCGCCGCGCAGGCGCCCGAGCCGCAGGCGAGCGTCAAGCCGGCGCCGCGCTCCCAGACGCGCAGGCGGATGCGGTCCGGCGCGCGCCCCTCGGCGAAGCCGATATTGGCGCGCTCGGGAAACAGCTTGTGATGCTCGAGCTTCGGGCCGACCGCCTCGATCGGAATCTTCGCCACGTCGGAGACGAAGAACACCGCGTGCGGATTGCCCAGGCCGACGCCGACCGGGTCTTTCACCGGCCCTTCGCCGATGCCGAGATGCAGCGTGTCGCGTGCCTCGGCGAGCGGGATGTCGCGCCACTCGGTGCGCGCCAGTCCCATGTCGACGGTGACGCGGCCGTCGCGGCCGCGCGCGCAGTCGAGGATGCCGGCCGCGGTCTCGAGCGCCAGATGATCGGCGCCGCGCTCCTTCATCAGGAGATCGGCGACGCAGCGCGTGCCGTTGCCGCAGGCGCCCGATTCCGAACCGTCGCTGTTCAAGAAGGTGAGCCCGAGATCGGCGATGCCTGTGGGCGAGGGGCCGATCAGGATGATCTGGTCGCAGCCGATGCCGCGGCGGCGGTCGGCGATCGCCACCGCCTCCTTGGCCGTGGGCGGCGCACCCCCACGGCGCAGGTCGAGAACGACGAAATCGTTCCCGGCCCCGTGCATCTTGATGAAATCCTTGGGCTGCATGGCCGCCTTATATGGGGAGGCGGCGGCCCAAGTCCATGCGGCCCTCTTCTTCCCCCGCGACAGCGGGCCTTTCCGGCAAAAGTCGACGCCATCATCGGAGTTTGTCGTTCCCGCGAAAGCGGGAACCAAACGGCGCCTCCACGGCACCTGACTTTCAATCCCGTGCACGGCATCGGACACGGGTCCCCGCTTTCGCGGGGACGACAAGGACTTTAACGTTTCCGACTCCCTGCGAAGCGCGCCCTCCCCGCTCGAAACGGGAAGCGCGGCCGTCGACGCCTCACCACTCCTTCCGCCACGCCGCCACGAACTCCCACTGCGCCTCGGTTTCGGGCGAGGGCACGTGGGCATGGCGCGTGGCTTGGCGGAGGCGGCCGAGCTCGGTCAGCGCGTCGACGGGCGCGAATCCGCGGCGCACGAGCCAGCAGCCGATCACGGTGCCGGTGCGCCCGACGCCGGCGTAGCAATGCACGTAGACCGGACGCCCGGCCGCGCGCCATTCGTCGATCGCGTCGAGGATCGCGCGCATCCTGTCGATCTCCGGCACGCCACGGTCGGGGATCGGGAAATGGCGATGCAGCGCGTCGCGGCGTTGCGCCTGCGCGAGACGCGCCGCCTCTGCCGCGTAGCCGCGCAGCCAGACCTCGGTCGTGAGGTCGATGAAACCGCCAATGCCGTGCGCGATCAGCGCCACGAGCTTGCCGTCGCGGCCGGGGTATTCGCCCGCCAGCAGCAGCCGCGGTTCGACCCAGTAGGAGCCCGGGAAGGGACAGGTCATCCGTCTACGATCTCCTGGGAGCGGAGAGTCGCCGTTCGGCAAAGACTACAAAAGAGACCACCAACCTGTCTTCCCTGCGAAGGCGCCGGGCTGTCCGGGGAAAGTGGCCGTTGCCAACGCTTGTCGTCCCCGCGAAAGCCGGGACCCAAGCAGCTGTGCCGCAGCACGTGCGTTCTCGACGCGCGCACGTCGGCGACGCAACGCAAGGGCGTTGCTTACCGCCAATCGCGCTTTGCGCGATTGGCAGAAGGTCGGCACTTGCCGACCGTCTGGGTCCCCGCTTTCGCAGGGACGACAAATTGAAATGCGACCGTTCAGCCCCGGGCGCGGCCAGAGGAGTTCTGAAGGTCGTGGGCGCAACCAGCCGACAGACTTGCGGTGCAGGCGAGCGCGATCGGCGCCCCGACTGTCCTCGGTGTCGTCATGGCAGTCCCCCTTGCTTGCGAAAGGCCGCGGGCTCTCTCGGCGGAGCGGTGCGGCCGCTGGTCAATCGCCGAGAATCGTCCGGAGCTGCCGCTCGCCGAGCGGCATCGCGGCGCCGGACTTGAAGGCGTGCCAGAGCTGCTCTTGCGCAGTGCCGGCGTAGTGCGGCGGCATCGCAGGATGCTCGCGGTCGATGCGCCAGGCCGAGGCGCCGTAGCGGCGCAGCAGCTCGGCGATGCGCCGCGCGCGGGCGGTGACCCCGGCAGTGGGGCAGACCATGAGCGAGAGGCGGCGCAGCGCGCCGTCGCGGCGGCGGATCGCATCCTCGCGCCACCACGGGATGCCGCCTTGCGCCTGGATGAGGCCGAGGGCCCCATCGAGGTCGCGCGCCTCGCGCCCCAGGAAGCGCTCGATGCCGGCCGCGAGCCATCCGGCGAGGTCGGGCGGTAGCGGCGCGCCACGGCGGCAGAAGCTCGAGACGTCGCGCAGGCGGTCGATGGTGGTGGACATGGCAGGCCTCGATCTGCAATTGACCGAGGCAGTATGTGAGTAATCGCTCACATTGTCAAGGGGTGGACAGGCCCCGCTTTTTCGATTGACAAATGTTCGTGAAATGTTCCACACTTCTCTCTGGCCCGTAGTCGGGTCTGCAGGCGGAGCGTCGATCAGGCGGGCCGCGTGCCGCTCTTTGAACTTGTGAATCCTTTGTCGAATGCGTGGGCCGGCGGCGAGGTCAGGCGCGCCGCGGGCGCTGAGCTCGCAAAAGACGACGCGAGCACGCTGCCTGGGACTTCATCCAAGAGCCGATGTCGGCATGCCGAAAAGCCGACAAAAGCCGCGGGTCGGGCGCCAAAAAGCCCACAAAAGCCGACAAATGCCAACAAAAGCCCACCTTGTAGAAAATGTCGGCATTTGTCGGCTTCTGTCGGCTTTTGTGGGCTTGCGGCGCGGAGCTTGCAGCTGCGCGCGCCAGTCGGTCGCGGTTTGCGAGCGATGTTTACGAATGTTGACGAATGTTTACGTTTGCTAACGCGCAAGGGGGAGGGGCCATGTCAACAGGCGACGCAGGGCCTACCGCCGCAGCGCCCGCCACACCGCCTCGGGCGTGGCCGGCATGTCGATATGCGCGACACCGGCCTCGGCGAGCGCGTCGATGAGCGCGTTGATCACCGCGGGCGGCGCGCCGGTCGCCCCGCCTTCGCCCGCGCCTTTGACGCCGATCGGATTGGTCCGGCACGGCACCTCGTGCGTGTCGACGGCGATCGCGGGCAGATCGGCGGCGCGCGGCAGCGCGTAGTCCATCAGCGAGCCCGAGAGCAGTTGACCCGTTTCGCGGTCGTAGACGACCTGCTCCATGAGCGCCTGGCCTGCGCCCTGCGCGATGCCGCCCTGCGCCTGGCCGTGCACGATGAGCGGGTTGATGACTCGGCCGACGTCGTCGACCGCGGTGTAGCGCGTGATGCACGCGCGACCGGTTTCGGGATCGACCTCGACCTCGCAGACGTGGCAGCCATTGGGGAAGGTGAGCCCCTCGGTGCGGTATTCGAGATCGCCGGCGAGCTCGCCGCGTAGCGTTTCCGGCAACGCGCCATCGCGCGCGGCTCTCGCGGCCTCGGCCAGCGTCACCACGCGATCGGTGCCGCGCACGCGGAAGGCGCCGGCCGCACACTCGATGTCCTCGGCGGCGGCTTCGAGCAGATGGCTCGCGATCGCGGTGCCTCTCTCGATCAGCGCCTTCGCGGCGCCGAGCATGGCGCTGCCCGCCATGCGCATCGAGCGCGAGCCGTGCGTGCCGGCGCCCTTCGCGACGAGCGCGGTGTCTCCGTACACGATGCGCACTCTGTCGAACGGGATGCCGAGCCGCTCGGCGACGAGCTGCGCATAGCTGGTCTCGTGTCCTTGCCCATGGCTGTGCGTGCCGACGAGGGCCGTGACACTGCCGTCGGGCTCGGCGCGGAGCTTCGCATATTCGAGCGGCTGGCCGCCGGCGCTCTCGATGTAGCAGCCGACGCCGCGCCCCAGCAGCTTGCCGCGCTGCCGCGCCTCCTCCTTGCGCGTCGGAAAGCCGAACCAGTCGGCGGCGAGCAGCGCCTTCTCCATCACCGCCTCGAACTCGCCGCTGTCGTAGGCGGAGCCGACCGCGCTCTTGTAGGGCATCGCCTCGGGCGCCACGAAATTACGCCGGCGCAGCTCGATGCGGTCGATGCCGATCTCGCGCGCCGCCGCATCGACGAGGCGCTCCATCGCGTAGATCGCCTCGGCGCGCCCCACGCCGCGATAGGCGTTGATCGGCGCGCAATTGGTGAAGGCGGCGCGGAGCCGCACATAGGCCGCGGGCACCGCGTAGACGCTGGTGGCGAGCCGCATGATGTTGACCGCCGCCGCCCAGTGGCCGAGCGTCGAGATGTAGGCGCCGATGTTGTGGAGACCCTCGAGCCGCACCGCGCGGAAGCGCCCGTCCGCGTCGAGCGCCAGCGCCGCGTCGAACACGTGGTCGCGGCCTTGCGTGTCGGAAAGGAAGTTCTCGCTGCGGTCGGCGCGCCACTTCACCGGCCGGCCGGTGAGCTTCGCCGCAACGCAGGCGAGAATGTGCTCGGGATAGAGGAAGCTCCGCGCGCCGAAGCCGCCGCCGACATCGTCGGCGAGCACGCGGATGCGCTCGGCCGGCACGTCGAGCACCTGCGAGAGCACGAGGCGCTGGCGCTGCACGCTCTGCGTGCCGCAGCGGAGCGTCCAGCGCTCCGCCGCCGTATCGTAGGCGGCGAGCGCCACGCGCGGCTCGAGGTAATGGACGATGAGCCGGTTGTTGACGTGGCGGAGCTTCACCACATGCGCGGCGGCGGCAAATGCGCGCTCGGTCGCGGCCGTGTCGCCGTGCTCGGTGTCGAAGCAGAGGTTGCTCGAAAGCTCCTCCCATAACCGCGGCGTGCCCGGCGCCAGCGCGCGCTCGGCATCGGTGACCGGCGCGAGCTCCTCGTACTCGACGGCGATGCGCTCGGCGGCGTCCTGCGCCCGCGCGCGCGTGTTGGCCACGACGAACGCCACCGCCTCGCCGGCAAAGCGCACCTTGCCGCGCGCGAGCGGGTAGTACGGCGGATCGGGCAGCGGCGAGCCGTCGCGATTGGGAAAGGTCGAGCTGGGCTGGCGCGTCCAGGTCGGGATCGGCTTGACGCCCTCGCGCTCGAGCTCGGCCGCGGTCAGCACCGCGCGCACGCCCTTGAATTTCCGTGCGCGCTCGGTGTCGATATGGAGAATTCGCGCATGCGCGTGCGGTGCCCGCAGCACATAGCCATGCGCCATGCCGGGCAGCGCGAAATCGTCGCCGAAGCGGCCCTGGCCCGAGACGAGGCGCCGGTCTTCGACCCGGCGCACCGGCTGCCCGACGCCGAAGCTTCCCACCGGCCCGAGCGTGCGCGCTTGCATGCGACTTCGCCTCATTCGTTAACGCGCGGCACTCTGTTGCGGCGCGTGCGGCGATGCAACCGTTAACCCCGCTCTCCACAAGCCAAGGTCTTGGCGCGGCGCCGGGTTTCTCTTATGAAAGTAGTGGGGAAGACCTTGGGGCGCACGCGCGTGCGGCGCTAACTCTAATGAGAACGGCAAAATTCCGCATCGGGCAGGTGGTCAGGCATCGCGTCTATCCGTTCCGCGGCGTCATCTTCGACGTCGATCCGGTGTTCGCCAACACCGAGGAATGGTACGCGTCGATCCCGCCCGAGATCCGGCCGAACAAGGACCAGCCCTTCTATCACCTGCTCGCCGAGAACGCGGAATCGACCTACATCGCCTACGTCTCCGAGCAGAACCTGCTGCCCGACGAGTCGGGCAAGCCCGTCGGCCATCCGCAGGTCGGCGACATGTTCGGCGAGTTCAAGAACGGCGGCTACACGCCGCGCAATCGCCCGGTGAACTGAGCCGCGCCCGGCTCCTCGCGTTCGGCGGCGCTCGCTGCGATGGTTTCGGCGCCGAACAGAATGATCTGCGCGGTGTAGTAGACCCACACCAGGAACACGACCAGTGCCCCGGCGGCGCCGTAGCCGGATTTGACGCCGCTCCACTCGACGTAAAGGCCGAACACGGCCTTGCCCAGCGCGTAGAGGATCGCGGTGACGATGGCGCCGCGCCAGACGTGGCGCCCGGCGAAGTGCGAGGTGAGGCGGAAGACGAGCGCGAAGATGCCGGCAGTCAGCGCGAGCGAGACGACGAACTCGACCGTGCGCCAGAGCAGCGCCGAGCCCGGCAGTTCGCGGCCCAATCCCTCTAGGCCGGCGAGCGCGGCGGAGACCACCAACGCCGCCATCAGCAAGAGGCCGCCGCCCACGACCATCACGGTCGCGATCGTGTAGGTGCCGACGACGCGGACGAAGCCGCTCGGCGTCGGCTTCGCCTCGCTCCGCCAGATGCGCCCCAGGACCGAGCGCAGCGAGGCGAAGAAGCTCACCGCGCCGATCACCAGCGCCGCGCTGCCGACGAGCGCGGCCCAGAAGCCCTCGCGCGGCTTGGCGGCGATGTCGACGAGGCCCAGCAGCGCCTTGGCCGGCTCGGCGCCGAGCTGCTGGACGAGCTGCGCCTCGAGCTCGCGGCGAACCGACCCTTCGCCAAAGGCAAGGCCGGCGATGGCCGCGGCGATGACCAGCAGCGGCGCAACCGAGAACAGGCTGTAGTAGGCGAGCCCGGCGCCCAGCTGCGACGCGTCGTCGTCATACCATCGGCGCGCGGCCCGGCCGAGGATGCGACCCCATTCTCCGATCGCTGACACGTGTTCGTTCGCGCGCCGCTCCGTTGCTGGCGGCCGCGAAGCTGAAACGGAGGAACGAGGCGGGCAGTTCCGTCTCGCGTCAGCGGCGCTGACGGCCGCGTCAGCGCTCGCCGAGCGAGTCGCTCAGCAGGCGATAGAATGGATCCAGGAAGCGATCGAGGATCGTGCGCCGGCCGGTCTTGATGTCGACCTGGCCGTTCATGCCGGGAATGATCGGCAGGATCTGGCGGTCGCGCTCGAGATAGGCCTTCTGCGTGCGCACGCGCACGCGGTAGTAGGTCTCGCGCTCGCCGCCTGCGTTCTTCTTCTCGTCGACGATCGCGTCCGAGCTGATCTCCACGACCTTGCCTTCGAGGCCGCCGAAGATCGAGTAGTCGTAGGCGCTGATCTTGACCGTCGCATCCTGCTCGAGCCGCACGAACGCGATGTCCTTGGGCTTGATGCGCACCTCGACGAGCAGCGTGTCCTCGGCTGGCACGATCTCGATGAGCGCGTCGCCGGCCTTGACCACGCCGCCGACGGTGGTGACGCCCACGGTCTTGACGATGCCGTTCACCGGCGAGCGCAGATCGGTGAGCTCGAGCGTCTGGCCCTCCTTCCGGATCTGCGGACGCAGCGCCGCGATCTGCGCCTCGGCCTCGTTGAGCTCCTTCCTCGCCTCGGAGCGGAACTGCGCGCGCTTGTCCTCGACCTTCTGCTGCGCCTCGCGCAGCGCCGCTTCGGCGCGCGGCACGCCGCGCCGCTCGCTCTCGAGCTGGCCCGCGGTCTCGACCGAGGCGCGCTGCGCCTGCTGGCATTCGGTGAGCGCCGCCGAGCCCTCGCGATAGGCCTTGCAGGTGTCGGCCTCCTCGGCGCGCTGGAGGCGGAGGCGCGCGTCGAGCCGCGCCACGGTGCTCTTGCTCTCGCGCAGCTGCTGCTCCTTCTGCGCCACCTGCTGCTCGAGCGTCGCGAGCTCGCCGCGATACTGCTGTGCGCGGCTCCGGAACGCCGCGTTCTCGGCCTCGACCTCGCGCGGCGCGCTCTGGCGCACCTCGGCCGGGAACGCGATCGCGCCGCGGCCCTCGGCCTCGGCGGTGAGCCGCGCGGCGCGCGCCATCAGCGCGTAGAGCCGCGCGAGCTTCTCATCGAGCGTCGCCCTGGAGGGCGTGCTGTCGATCTGCATCAGGCGCTGATTGGCGCGTACCTGATCGCCTTCCTTGACGAAGATCGCCTTGACCACGCCGGCGTCGGGCGCCTGCACGACCTTGTTCTGCCCCGAGGCGATGACCCGCGAGTCGCCGCGCGTGATCTCGTCCATGTAGGAGAGACGCGCC
>SBBV01000048.1 GCA_005240015.1 Candidatus Odyssella thessalonicensis
CATCGAGGTCGGGGCCTTCCGCGGGCGCCGGCGCCATTTCGACCGTGATCGTGTTGCCGCTGCGGTGGCTTGCCGCGCGCCACGCCATGCCGCCGCCCTGGGCGTTGATCTTGACTTGGCCCGACGGGCCCGCCGCCCGGGCTGGCGCCGAGGCGAAACTCGCGAGCCGCCGCGCGAATTCTGCATCGACGTGCTCGGCGATCGGGGTGCCGATCACCTGCGCCGGCGGCCGGCCGAGCAGGGCTTCGACATTGGCGCTGACTTGCGTGACCTTGAGCGTCTGCCCATCGAGCGCAAACAGCAGCCCGTGCGGTTGAATTGCGGGGGCGATGTTCGCCAGCGGCTTGCCGGCCTTGCTGGCCTTCCGGCGCTGAAAGTTCATGGCGCCGACTCAACGAGTCCGTGCCGGCCGGACGCCGGGCTCAAAGCACGCACGATGAATTTGGACGCCGCGGTTTGCACCGTCTGCCTCGCGGGATATCGGTCGTGTGCCCATGAGGCGCCGCCGAGTGAACCCGCGAACGCTCGCAAATAATCCCTAACGAATAGCTAACTAGGGCCGGTCGCGAGCGATTAGTGCTTGATTTGGCTGTGGTTTCTAACCCGGGTTAGAGAATGACAGTGCGGATCGTTCAGCGATCCTGCGGGTCGGCAAAGCGCAGCGGCAATTCCGGGGCCTCGGAGACCATGGCGCGGGCAGGCGCAATTGCCAGCGGCGCCGGCACGTCGCCGGGGTTTTCGTTCGTCTCGGCCGCATCGACCCGCTCGGCCACGGCCTCGGGGCGCGCGGGCGCGGGCGGTCGCGCCGCGCGGCGCTCGCCGGGCTGCGGCGGCGGCGTGCCTTCGAAGGCCTGCACCGGCGCCCCATACGCCACTTGGTTGCGGCCGTCGCGCTTGGCCTTGTAGAGCGCGGCATCGGCGCGCGCGAGCAGCTGGTTGAGCGAATCACCCTCGTGCTGGAGGTCGGCGACGCCGACGCTGACCGTGAAGCCGAACGGCTCGCTCCTGCCCGGAATCTGCAGCTTGATCGTCTCGACCATCTGGCGCAGGCGCTCGCAGAGGCGCAGGCCGTCGCCCAACTGCGTTTCTGGCAGCAGCAGCACGAACTCCTCGCCGCCGAAGCGTGCGAAGAGATCGCTGCGCCGCAGGCGATTGGCGAAGGCATGGGCCAGCGTCTTCAACGTGTCGTCGCCCACCGCGTGACCGTAGGTGTCGTTGATGCGCTTGAAGTGGTCGATGTCGAACAGCGCCAGCACCAGCGGGCGGTCGTAACGGCGTGCGCGGTAGAGTTCGGCTTCGGCGGTGTGGAAGAAGCGGCGGCGATTGACGACGCCGGTGAGCGGATCGGTCGAGGCCAACAGCTCGAGCTGCTGCTGCAGCGCCTTGCGATCCGAGATGTCGCGGATGCTGGCGCGGAAGCCGACGTTACGGCCTTGCGTGTCGACCGCCGGCTGCGAGACCGCGGCGCACCAGCGCACCGAGCCGTCCTTGCAGATGACGCGGAACTCGAGCTCCTTGAGCGAGGGCGCCTTGCCCGCGGCCGCCATGGCGCGCGCGACCCTCTCGCGGTCCTCGGGATGGACGATCTCCATCGGATGGCTGCGCTGGTTCATGCACTCTTCGGCGTTGTAGCCGGTCAAGCGCTCCACGCCGGGATTGACCCAGAGCAGCTTGCCGTCGCCCGAGAACCACGATTCCCAGCTGTGCGAGTAGTCGGCGATGACGCGGAATTTCTCCTCGCGGTCGCGCGTCTCGGCCACCGCGTATTCGAGCGATTCGACCAGCTCGCGGTTCTTGTCCTTGAGCGCCACCTCCTGGATGAGGTTCTGCTCGAGGTTCTGCGTGATGCGGTTGATGAAGACGAAATAGACGAGCGCGAAGAAGCCGAGCGCCCAATCCGTGAACGAGGCGCGGCTGAAGAAATAGAAGGCGAGGCCGCCCAGGATCGGCGCGATGAAGCCGACCACCGCCGGACGATACGCCGCCGACGAGGCGACGGCCGCCGCCGTCATGCCCGCCAGCAGGAACACGATGACGACGAGGCTCGAAGTGTCGACGCCCTGGTAGAGATAGACGACCGTCAGCGCCCACACCATGCCGGCCGCGGTCTTGCCGGCGGCGAAGCGCTTCAGCCAGCCCTTGATCCGGTGGCGCTGCAGTGCGCGCTCGTAGCCGCGCCAGAAGAGATAGGTGAGCGTCACCACCAGCATCAGCAGCGTGTACCAGGACAGCACCGCTTCGCGCTGGATCCCCGCTGCCCACAGCACGCAGGCGAGAATGAGACCATTGACGAGGTTCGCGAGCAGCGAGACCGGGCCGTTCTTGTGCAACGATGCCGCCTGAGCGGCGTGCAGTGCGAGGTTGGGGACCGCGGGCTGGGTCGTGCCGGCGACCATGTCGCGCATGCGGCGGCGCAAGAGCTTTCCGATCTTGCCCCCCTCGCGATCGCTCTTGGCCCCTTCTCTTGCGTCGTCTTCCCGCAGCATCGCGCGGCAGCGCTCCGTTGGTTCCGACCTCGTGCGCGGCCGCGCACAAGGTAGATCCGAGCCGTGGCTTGGCTCCGGCCCCTTTGCCCAGTGCTCCCGGCGGCAAGCGCCGGAAAAGACATGCCGGAAAGTAATGTGGCAAGGTTAACCCTATCTTAACGTCGCCGGCGCCGGCCTAGGCGGAAATCTTGAGCCAGAACGGCTTGCGCGGCTCGATGCGCGCCCCGCCGGCCTCGAGCGTCGGGGTTCCGGAAAGCACCTCGATCTTGAGCAAGGCCAGCCCGGCGCCGTTGCTCGCCGAGCGCATCACGCCGACCTCCGCTTCGCCCGCGCGGATCGGCGTTCCCGGGCTGGGCGCGGGGCCTTCGATGCGCACCGGCACGAGGCGCTTCTTGATGAGACCGCGGTAATGGGTGCGGGCGGTCAGCTCCTGGCCCATGTAGCAGCCCTTGTCCCAATCGACCCCGGCCAGCTCATCGAAGCCGCTCTCGAGCAGCGTGGATTTCTCGATCTCGAGATCGCGGCTCCCGTCTGGCAGGCCGAGCGCGAGACGCAATTTTTCATAACCAGCCGACGCCCCCTCGCCGATGCCGGCTCCCGCCAAGGCTTCGCGCGCGGCCGGAGGCAGCATCGCCCGCGCCCCGGCCTCCACCAGCCGCGGGTCCACATAGGCGATGCCGCCCGCAAAGGCTTTGGCAACGCCACGCTCGGCGGCGAGGCCAAGCGCCGCGAGCGCGTCCCGGCCATAGATCAACGCGACGGCGTGGCCCTCGGGCCCGGGTGCAAGCGAAACCTTGGAGCGCAGCTTGAAGCGGGAGAGCCGTCGCAGCAGATCGTCGCGGCGCGCAGCCTCGCAATCCAGCACCAGCGCGCCGTCGAGCTCGGCGATGAAGAAGTCGTGGAGATACTTGCCCTGCGGCGTGAGCAGCGCCGCGTAGACGGCGCGCGCCGGCGAAACCTTGTTCACGTCGTTGGAGACGATGCCCTGCAGGAACGGGCGGGCATCGGCGCCTTCGATGCGGATCAGGCCCCGATCGGAGGGCCACAAGATGAACGCGTCGGCCATGGGAGAAATGTCGCGTGGCGGCGCTCCGATATGGGGCGGAGCTGCGCGGGCGGCAAGCGCGGAGGGCGATTGGCAGGGCTTCGGCTGGGAGCGTATAACCTCGCTCGATCAGGATTTTAGCCCTCCCCAATGCAACTCCTCTTCATTGGCCCGACGCGAATCGGGGACGCCGTGCTGTCCTCGGGCGTGCTCGCCTGGATGCTCGCGCGTTGGCCGAAGGCGCGGCTCACCGTGGCGGCGGGGCCGGCGGCGGCACCGCTCTACGCCGAGGTGCCGCAGCTCGAAGACCTCGTGGTGCTCGACAAGCGCCCGCTCGGCGGCCATTGGCGGCGACTCTGGTGGAAGACGGTCGGACGCTATTGGACCGCCATCGCGGATACCCGCCGCTCGGCCGTGACCTGGCTGGTGCCGGCGGGCCGCCGCTACATCATGGGCTATGAGCGCTCCGGCCGGCACAAGGTGGTGCAGGCCTCGGCGATGGTGGGCGCCGCGGCACCGCTCGAGCCGTGCGTGTGGCTGGGCCCGCGCCACCGCCAAGCGGCGCAAGATCTGATCCCGCCGGGCGGCCCGGTGCTGGCGCTGGCGCCGACCGCGAATTGGGGCGGCAAGCAATGGCCCGCCGAGCGCTTCGTGGCGCTCGCCGAACGCCTGACCGGCGCGGGCGGCCCCTTGCCGGGGGCGCGCATCGCGGTCTTCGCGGGGCCAGGCGAGCGGCCGGCGGCCATGCCGGTGGTGGAGGCGATACCACCGCCACGGCGCATCGATGTTGCCGGCAAGCTCGATCTGCTGACGGCTGCGGCATGCCTCGGCCGCGCTCATCTCTTCGTCGGCAACGACTCCGGTCTTATGCACCTTGCGGCGGCGATGAGCGTGCCGACCCTCGGCTTGTTCGGCCCGAGCCGCGAGGAGCATTACGGGCCTTGGGGCCCGCGCGCCCGCGCCGTGCGCACCGAGCTGTCCTACGACGCGATCCTCGCCAAGCCCGGCTACGACTACACGCGGCACGATTCGCACATGGACACACTGCCGGTGGACAAGGTGTCGGCGGCCGCGCTTGAGCTTCTGGAGCGGTGTCGCGTGCGCGTGGGGGCGGAATGACGGTTGCCTCGCCGCGACTTTCGGCGCTCGTCGTCGCGCGCAACGAAGAGCGGCAACTCGCCGAGTGCCTCGCCACGCTGCGCTTCGCCGACGAGGTCGTCGTCGTGCTCGATCGTTGCACCGACGGCTCCAAGGCGATCGCCGCGCCGCTGGCGCACCAGATCATCGAAGGCGCGTGGGAAATCGAGGGCCATCGGCGCAACACCGGGCTCGATGCCTGCACCGGCGACTGGATCCTCGAGGTCGACGCCGACGAGCGCGTGCCGCCCCCGCTCGCCGAGGAAATCCGCGCGGCGATCAAGGCCGCAAGCGCGCCGGCCCACTTCCTCATCCCGTTCGACAATTACATCGGCAAGCGGCTGGTGCGCCACGGCTGGGGCGGTTCCTGGGGTGTCGCCGCCACCACGCGCCTCTTCTCGCGCGGCGCCAAGCGTTGGGGCGATCAGCGCATCCATCCCGTGGTCCAGCTCAGGGGCGAGAAGCGCTGGCTCGAGACGCCGATGATCCACTATGTCGACGCCAGCATTTCGGACATGCTCCGCCGGCTCGACCGCTACAGCAGCGCGCGCGCCCGCGACATGCGCGCCAATGGGACGAAGGAGACCTTCGGCCGCAACCTGCGCCGCCTCTTCACGCGCTTCTTCAAATGCTACGTGCGCAGGAAGGGCTACAAGGAAGGCTATTGGGGCTTCCTCGTCGCGCTGATGGCGGCGCTGTGGCCGATGCTGGCTTGGCTCAAATACAAGCTCGAGGACGAATAATGCCAACGCGCGACAGCAATGCTTAAGCCGCAAAAAGGGGTCAGACCCCTTTTCCCCCTGTCCATCACTGCTCCAGCGGGCACGCCAACGCTGAAAAGGGGTCTGACCCCTTTTTGCCGCCGACGCGTCGCGCGCGCGTTCGCCTAATGCGGCTGCTCGCCGCGATGGCCGGCGCCAAGCATGGCGGCGCCGAGGCGTTCTTCGAGCGCCTCGTGCTCGCTTTCCAGCACGCCGGCGTCGAGCAGCGCGCGGTCATCCGCAGCGAGCCGGCGCGCGCCGATCGGCTGCGCGGCGCCGGGATCGATGTGCGCGAGCTTCGCTTCGGCGGCTGGCTCGATCTCTTGACACGGCCCGCGCTTTCCCGCCTGATCGCGGAATTCCGCCCGGCCGTGGCGCTGAGCTTCATGAGCCGGGCCGCCTCGATGATGCCGCCGCCCTGGGGGGCCGTCCCGTTCGTGCATATCGGCCGGCTCGGCGGCTACTATGACCTCAAATACTATTCCTCCTGCCAGCATCTCGTGGCCAACACCGAAGACATCGCCCGCTACATCCGCGACAGCGGTTGGCCGGCGAAGCGCGTGCACTACGTGCCGAACTTCGTCGACGGGTCGAACACCGATCCCGAGGACCGCGCCGCGCACGACACGCCCGCCGACGCTCCGCTGCTGCTGGCGCTCGGCCGCTTTCACGCCAACAAGGGCTTCGACACGCTGCTGCGCGCGCTTGTCGATCTGCCGGACGTCTATCTTTGGCTGGCCGGCGACGGACCGGAGGAGAAGAGCCTGCTGGCGCTCGCGCACGAGCTCGACGTGCTCGCGCGCACGCGCTTTCTCTCGTGGCGCGCCAACCCCGCGCCGCTTTTCGCCGCCGCCGACGCCGTTGTCGTCCCCTCGCGGCGCGAACCGCTCGGCAATGTCGTGATCGAGGCCTGGGCGCGCGCCAAGCCCGTGGTCGCGAGCTTGAGCGAGGGCCCGCGCCAGCTGATCGAGACCGGCAAGGACGGCCTGCTCGTGCCGATCGACGATGCCAAGGCCTTGGCCTATGCGCTGCGCCACGTCGTCGACGAGAGCAGCCTGAAGCAGCAACTGGGCGAGGCCGGCTACGAGACCTACCGAAAGAAGTTCACCGAAGAGGCCGTCCTCGGCCAATATCTCGAGCTGTTCGCGCGAGTCACGGCGGGGGAGAAATGAGCGAAAGCTTCGATCTCGTGGTCGAGGGCGGCGTGTGCCTCACGCCGGCCGGGCGCGCCGAGACCGACATCGGCGTGCGCGGCGGGCGCATCGCCGCCATCGGCGACCTGCGCAGCGCCAAGGCAGCCGCGCGTCTATCGGCGCGCGGCCTGCACGTGCTTCCGGGTGTCATCGACACGCAGGTGCATTTCCGCGAGCCCGGGCTCGAGCACAAGGAAGACCTCGAAACCGGCACGCGCGCCGCCGTCCTGGGCGGCGTCACCGGCGTGTTCGAAATGCCCAACACCAATCCGCCGACGGCCGACGCCGCGGCGCTCGCCGACAAGCTCAGGCGTGCGCGCGGCCGCGCGTGGTGCGACCATGCGTTCTACGTCGGCGCCACCGGCGACAATTCGGGTATCCTGGCCGAGCTCGAGCAGCGGCCCGGCTGCTGCGGCGTGAAGATGTTCATGGGTGCCTCGACCGGCTCGCTGCTGGTCGCGGACGACGAGCGCGTGGAGGTCGTGCTCCGTGCGGGCCGCCGCCGCGTCGCGATCCATGCCGAAGACGAGCCGCGCATGCAGGAGCGCCGCGCGCTCATCAAGCCCGAGGCTGGCCCGGCGCAGCATCCCGTCTGGCGCGACGCCGAATCGGCGGTGCGCGCGACTCGGCGAGCGCTCGCGCTCGCGCGCAAGACGCGGCGGCCGGTGCATATCCTCCACGTCACCAGCGCAGACGAGATGCCGCTGCTGGCCGAGCACAAAGAGGTCGCCACGGTCGAGGTGACGCCCCAGCACCTCACGCTCGTCGCACCCGAGTGCTACGAACGCCTCGGCACGCTTGCGCAGATGAATCCGCCGATCCGCGACGCGAACCATCGCGAGGCGCTCTGGCGCGCGCTCGTTGGCGGCGTCGTCGACGTGATCGGCTCCGACCACGCGCCGCATACGCGCGAGGAGAAGGCGCGCGCCTACCCTGCGAGCCCCTCGGGCATGACCGGCGTGCAGACGCTGGTGCCGATCATGCTCGATCACGTCGCCGCCGGGCGGCTCACGCTCGAGCGCTTCGTCGATCTCACGAGCGCAGGGCCGCAGCGCGTCTTCAACATCGCCGGCAAGGGCCGCATCGCGCTCGGCTACGATGCCGACCTCACCATCGTCGACCTCAAGGCGCGCCAGCGCATCGAGAATTCGTGGATCGCGAGCCGCTGCGGCTGGACGCCGTTCGAGGGGATGACCGTCACCGGATGGCCGCGCGCCACGGTGATCCGCGGGCGTATCGTGATGCGCGACGGCGAGCTCGGCGGTCCGCCCGCGGGCGAGCCGATGCGTTTCGTCGATACGCTGAGCCCGTAGATCCGCGGCTCAACCCGGCGCGCCCGCATCGCGATAGGTCTCGCGCGGCCAGCGGCGGTGCAGCCACAGCCACTGGTCGGGTCGCGCGCGCACCCAGGCTTCGACGCGCGCATTGATCGCGGTCATGATTGCGCGCACGTCGGCGTCTTCATCGCCGGAGGGCCGAACATCGAGCGGCCGCTCGATAGTGATACGCATGCGGTCGGGCCCGATGCGCTCGGTCCATGCACCGACGATCATCGCGTCGTAGCGGAGCGCGAGTGTGGCGAGCGCGGTCCCGGTCATCGCCGGCCGGCCGAAGAACGGCAACGCGACGCCTTTGTTCTCCTTGACGTCGATGAGCATTGCCAGCCGGCCGCCCTTTTCCATGACCCGCGCCGCGCCGAAGGCGCCCTGCATGCCCTTGGGCAGGAACTCGACCATGCCGCCGCGCCGGCCCTCGATCGCGCGCGCGATGAACGGATTGTTGGGGCGCCGGTAGATGACCGAGAGCTTCAGACCCATGCGCGCCGCGGTCCATGGCATGATCTCCCAATTGCCGAGATGCGCGGTGAACAGCAGCGCCGGGCGCGGATCGTCGAGCAGCATGCGGAATTGCTCCGCGCCCACGATCTCGAGGCGCTCCGCGGTGAGCGTGACGCGCTCGCCGCGCGCCGCCGCCTGGCGCAGACGCTCGACCCCGAAGCGCTCGGCCTCGGCCGGGAGGCTCGGGTCCCAGAGCGCGCGGCGGTGCGTGAACTCGCCGGCAATGCGGCCGAGATTGTCCCACATCGCGCGCAGGATCGCCGCGCGCCTGGCCGCGCCGGCCTCCGGCAAGCACATTGCGAGATTGCGGCGAGCCACCTTCGTCATCGGCAGCAGCGGGCCGAAGGTGCGTGCCAGCGCCGCGCCGAAGCCCGCGGCGGCGCGGCGCGGCAACAGCTTGAAGAGGCCGAGCGCGGCCCAGATCGGCAAGGCCTCGAGCGCCTGCAGCGCGCGCAGCAGGAACAGGCGCGGGCGCATCAGCGGCGCCGCGGCGCACGGAGGTGTAGCGCGTTCATGACCGAGGGTTAGCGCCTCGATCGGCGATCCGCAACCAACGGATCGCCGCGTGCCAATGCCTATTCGGCGACGGCGGGCGGGACCCTGGGCGCCGCCACCCGCACGACTCCGTCGCCCAGCGTGCCCGAGATCTCGCGCACGAGCTTGGTGCGGATCGCATTGGCGAAGGCGTTGAAGCCGTCGGCGACGATGTAGAACGAGCCGGGCCCGCCGATGACGTGATCGCGGTAGTAGATGTCGAGATCGCGCTCGGGCGGCGTGCCCCAGCGCGTCGGCCGGTCGTTCACGATCGGCAAGCCGTTGATGACGATCCCCTTCGCCAGCGCCTCGGCCCGCACCTCGGAGAGGCTGCGGCCGTTGTTGTTGCGGCCGTCGCCGGAAATGTCGACCACGCGCCGGTTGGAGCGATAGGGGCTCGCCTCGAAGCGCTTCATCGCGAACTCGATGGCGCCGCTGATCGAGGTCCAGCGCTCGGTCGAGATCGGCACCGCGGCGATCTTGGCGACGAAGCTTTCGGCGCTCGCCTTGTCCGAAATGACGGCCCAATCGACGACCACGCGCTGATAGTGGTAGCCGGCCCATTCGATGTAGGTGACGCCGATCTTCCGCTTCTCGCCGCCGGAAATCGCCTGGATCACCTGCGGGCTGACGAGCGCCTTCAGATAACCCTGGCGCTGAAGCGCCGCTTCCTCCTCGTCCACGCTGCCCGAGACGTCGATTGCGAGAATGAGCTCGAGGTCGACGAGCTCGGGGCCGTCGGCGCGCGCCGGCGCGGTTGCAGCCAGCGCCGCGAAGAGCAGAGCGAGAAAGGCCGCACGCATGTTACCCTCCACCCGTCGAGCATATGTATCTTGAATCCGGCGAAGGGAATAGAGCCGACAATTGCCCGCTATGGGAAGGCGAGACCCCCGCGCCTGCGTTCAGAATTGTGCCTGGGGCGGCGGCATAGCGGGGATATCGCTGAGCGAATCGCTTTCGCTGCGCCCGGCGAAAATGAGGCAGCCCACTTTCGTGCCGGCCGGGATGCCGACCCAACTCCAGCTGCCCGTCTTGGCGTTGAGGTAAAGGCGGTACTCGATGCCGGTCGACTCCTGGCCGGCGAAGTGGCGGACCTCGCCATACTCCCGGTCGAGAAGCTGCTCGATCTGCGTCAGCGGATAACAGGCAAGCTTCGCGCCCGCGAGTTGAGGCGCGAGCGCGATGCCCAACGAAAGCGCGGAAGCCAAGAGCCGTTTCATGGCGCATCACTGGCTTGTTCGCGCCAATAACGCTCCGCCGGTGCCTCGGGTTCACCCTCATCGTAGCCGAACGATGGGCTCGGGGCTCCACCGCGCCGCGCGTGCCGACGACTGCAAGGGCAAAGCGACAGGGATCGCAAGATGGCCCGGAGCGGCGCATCGACCGCGCGGCCGGCGGCGAAGACTAGCCGTCAGTGATAGAGGCGCTCCCACTCGCGCACCTCGGAGCGAACGGCACGG
>SBBV01000373.1 GCA_005240015.1 Candidatus Odyssella thessalonicensis
ATCGCCTCGAGCCGCTGCGAGCGGTGGAGGCGCTCCTGCGCTTCGATCTGCTCACTTATGTCGCGTCCGATGAGGAAGTATTTCTGTTCGCGCTCCGACCACGCCACCGACCAGTTCATCGGTACCCAGCGTCCGTCCTTGCGGCGGCAGCGGTTTTCGAAGTTCTGCTGCCGCGCCGACTTGCGCGCCGCGCGCATGGCCTGGCGCGTCGCCTCGATGCCGTCAGCATCGATGAATTCGCTCGCGTTGCGGCCGATCAGCTCCTCGACCGGATAGCCGAACTGCTCGCAGGTGCCGGGGTTGACCTGGAAGAAATTACCGGCGCGGTCGGTGATGCAGATGAAGTCGAGCGTGGTCTCGAAAATGCGCGCGTTGATCTCCCGCGCAGTCTCGAGCTTCTTGGCGCTCTTCAGGAGCGCGCGGTGGGCGCGGCGCTCCTCGCTCACGTCGTGGAAGAAGAACGTGTAGCCGCCGGGGTGCGGGTAGCCGCGCACCTCGAGCCACAGGCCGAAGATGTCGGAATAGGCGGTGAACGCGACGGGCTCGCCGCTGCGCTTCGATTCGAGATAGTTGCTGTGGAACGGGTTGCTCGAATCGACCTGCAGCGAATTGAAGATGGTCTTGCCGAGGAGATCCGAGGCCCTGCGCTTCCACATCCGCTCGGCCGCGGCGTTGATGAACGTGAAGCGCCACTCGTTGTCGAGCGCCACGAAGCCGTCGGAGATGCTGGCGAGGATGCTCTGGTTGTTCTCGAGCGCGGCGCGCAGCTTGCGCTCGCTGTCCTCGAGCGCGGCCTGGACGCGGCGCTGCTCGGAGATGTCGACGAACATCACGAACGAGCCCGCGAACGCGCCGTCGGCATCGTACATCGGCGTGGCGCTCAGCAGCATGGTGATCTCGCTGCCGTCCTTGCGGAGATGGCGCGCTTCGAAGCGGCCGCTGCGGCCCGCCCTGCGCTCGTCTCGGTGGCGGCGCGCCTCCTCGAAGCGGTCCGCGGGTATGGTGTCGAAAATCGATTTGCCGACGAGCTCGCCGGGCTCGTAGCCAAGCAGCTGCTCGAGCCGGGGATTGGCGAACACGATTCCGCCGTCGCAGTCGGTGATCCAGATGCCCTCGCTCGCGGTCTCGATGATCTGCCGGAACTTGCGCTCGCTGGCGGCGAGCGCCCGGTGCGACTGGCGCTCGGCGGTCACGTCGCGGAAGAAGATGGTGAGGCCGTCGGGATGGGGGTAGGCGCGGACTTCCAGCCAGAGGCCGAAGATCTCCGAATAGGCGGCGAAGGACACCGGCTGGCCTTCACGCTTGGCGGTCCGGTAGCACTCGAGGAAAACGTTGTCCTCGCCGACGCCGAGAGCCTCGAATGGCGAGCGTCCGACGCTTTCGGCCGCCTTGCGCCCGACGATCCGCTCGGCGGCGGGATTCACGTAGGTGAAGTGCCAGTCGTTATCGAGCGCGACGAAACCGTCCGAAATGCTGGCGAGGATCGCGTCGACCTCGCGCTTGGCGCGCGTCGCCTGCTCCTCCGCCGCCTTGCGCGCGGTGATATCGACCAGCATCGCGAAGGTCCCGGAAAAGCGGCCAGCGGCGTCGAATTGCGGCGAACCGCTGAGCAGCACCCAGATGTCTCTCCCGTCCCGGCACCTGTAGCGCATTTCGACACGGTCGACGCCACTCGTGCCCTTCTCCTCCCACAGCGCGCGCATGGCCGCACGGTCTTCGGGGGGATGGAATTCGAGGAAGGAGCGGCCCGCCATCTCCTCGACCGAATACCTGAGCATCTCGGCGGTGCGCGGGTTGACGTAGGTGGTGTTCGTGTTCTCGTCGACCATCCAGACGCCTTCCTGCGCCGTCTCGACGTATTGCCGGAATTTGCGCTCGCTCGCCGCCGCCGCCTGCTCGGCCTGCTTGCGGGCGGTGATGTCGGTGACCATGCCGAGCACGCGCGGAAGGCCGCTCTCGGCATCGTCGATCACGTTGCTGGTGACGAGGACCCAGGCCGGCGTGCCGTCCTTGCGCAGGTAGCACAGCTCGTGGCGTTCCACGACGTTGGGCGGGCGGTTTCGCGTCGCTTCGATCGCCTCGGCACGGTCGACGGTGCTCATGAACTCCCAGTGATGGCGCCCCAGCATCTCGTGCGCGGCAGATCCCAGCATTTCGGCCATGCGCGGATTGACATAGGTGGTGCGCCGCTCCGCGTCGAGAATCCAGATGCCCTCGTTCGCGGTCTCGACGATCTGGCGGAATCTCTTTTCGCTCGCCGCGGCGGCGGCCTCGGCCTCGCGCTGCTTGGTGCGGTTGGTCGTCGTGCCGCGGTAGCCGAGGAAATCGCCGCGCTCGTCGAACAGCGGGCGGCCGCTCGCCACAAGATAATGGAGACGGCCGCCATTGTCGCGAACGGTGAACTCGAAGTCCCGGAACGGGTGGCGCGCCTCGAGATCGGCAATGTGTTTTGCCCAGGCCTCGTCGGCCGGACCCGCGCCGGACAGCTCCCACCGAGTCTTGCCGAAAGGCTGGTTGTCGATCGGCAGGCTCGTCCCCGAGATGTAGGTGATCCGGTGCTGGGCGTCGGTTTCCCACATCCAATCGGAGGCGACCTCCGCGAAATCCTTGAACCGCTGCTCGCTCGCGCGTGCCTTCTGCTCGGCCTCGTGCAGCGCCGTGACGTCGGTGGTGGTGCCGCGATAGCCGACGAAGTCGCCGTTCTCGGCGAACACCGGGACGCCGCTGACGAAGTACCTTCCATCGCTGCCGTCGGGCCGGCGATAGCTGTACTCGAATTGCCGGAACGGCCGGTGCGCCTCGAGATCGGCGAGGTGAGCCTGCCATTTCGGATCGGACAGGTCGGCGCCCGCGAATTCCCACCGCGTCCTGCCGAGGGCGGACGCCGATGCGTCGGGCTGGGTCAAATCGCGCGCGGGCGAGAAATAGCTGAACCGATGCTGCGCGTCGGTCTCCCACATCCAATCGGAGGAGATGCCGGCGAAATCCCTGAAGCGCTGCTCGCTCGCCCGCGCTTTCTGCTCGGCCTCGCGCAACGCCGTGATGTCGGTGGTCGTGCCGCGATAGCCGAGGAACGCGCCGGCGGCATCGTGGATCGGCTTGCCGCTGATCGAGAAGTATCGGCGCGCACCGGTGTTGTCGAGGGCGGCGTATTCGAACCGGCGGAACGGGCGCCGATGCTCCATGTCGTCGCGATGCCGGCGCCATTCGGGCAAGTCCGGATCGATGTTGCCGTACTCCCAGCGACACTTGCCGAGCGCAAACCCGTGGGTCACCGGGGCCGGCCCGTCCATCGTCGTGATGCGGTGCTCGGCGTCAGTCTCCCAGATCCAGTCCGAACCCACCTCGGCGAAGTCGCGGAAGCGATCCTGGCTCGCGCGCAGCGCCGCCTCGGTGCGCTTCAATTCGCTGATGTCGACGACCATGCTGAGGCCGCCCACGAAGACGCCTTGCGCATCGAGCCGCGGCGTCGTGTTCACCAGCACGTGCACGAGGCTGCCGTCTTTGCGCTTGTAGGCGGCTTCGACCCGCCCGATCTTGCCGGCGCGACGCTCGGCGACGCGGGCGCGCACCTCGGCGAGCCGGTGTTCGGGAATGAAGTCGAACAGCGATTTGCCGATCAGCTCTTCAGGCGCGTAGCCGAGCATGTCGGCGATGCGGCGATTGGCGAAGGTCACCCGCAGGTCGCCGTCGGTGGTCCAAATGCCCTCGTTGGCCGTCTCGACGATGCTGCGGTAGCGTTCCTCGCTCGCCTTGACCGCCGCCTCGGCCCGCTTGCGGTCGGTGATATCGACGAAGGTCGACGTGGCGCCGATGAACTTGCCGGCGGCATCGCGCCGCGGCGTGGCGCTCACCAGCACCCAGATCTCGCTGCCGTCCTTGCGGCGATAGCGTGCTTCGAAGCGCGCCGAAACTCCGCTGCGGCGCTGCTGCCAGTTGCGGCGCGCCTCTGCGATGCGGTCCTCGGGCACGAAATCGGTGAGCGCGTGCCCCAGCAGCTCCTCCCGCGCATAGCCGAGCAGCTCGCTGGCGCGCTGGTTGACGAACTCGATCCGCATCTCGGCATCGAAGATCCAGAGGCCCTCGTTCGAGGTTTCGACGATCTCGCGGTACTGTTGTGCGGCTTTGGCCGCCGCGGCCTCGGCTGCGCGCTGCGCGGTGATGTCGCGCGCGGTGCCGCGATAGCCCAGGAACGCACCGTCGGCGCCGAAGACCGGATGCCCGCTGACCTTGTTCACGCCGGTGCCGCCGCCCGGGAGCGGAAACGGATACTCGAAATCGCGGAACGGACGGTGCGCTTCGAGGTCGGCGATATGCGCGGCCCACAGCGGATCGGCGGGATCGCCGCCGGCCAGGTCCCAGCGGGTCTTGCCGAGTGCCTGCTCGGCGGGCAGCCGCCGTACGCCCTCGCGCGGCGGCGACACATAGGTGAAGGCGTGGTCCGGCCCGGTTTCCCAAAGCCAGTCCGAGGCGCTTTGCGCGAAGTCGCGGAAGCGCTCTTCGCTCGCGCGCGCGGCCGCCTCTGCGCGGCGCAGGTCCGTCACGTTCTGGGTGGCGCCGCGATAGCCCAGAAACCTGCCGGCCGCATCGAACATCGGATCGGCGTTGACGCGCAGGTGGTGGATCGAGCCGTCGCGGCGCGGAATGGAATACTCGAAATTGCGGATCGGCCGATGCGCTTCGAGGTCCGCGATGTGCTGGGCCCACAGCGGGCTGCTCGGATCGGCGAGTGCCGCCTCCCAGCGCGTCTTGCCGGGATAAGCGCTCGGCGGGCTGTTCGTCCGGAAGCTGTCCTTGGCGAGGAACAGCGTGTAGCGGTGATCGGGCCCGGTCTCCCACAGCACGTCGTTGCCGACCTTGGCGAAGGCCTCGAAACGCTGCTCGGCCGATTTGGCGGCGTCGATCAGGCTCAGGTTTTCGATCGCCAATGACGCGAGGCGCGCCAGCTGAACCGCCACCGCTTCGTCGTCGGCGTCGAAATCGCCCTGGTATTTGTCGGAGAGCTGGATGAGGCCGAGATTGCCGCCGTCGCGCGCGACCAACGGCGCCGCGAGCCAGCCGCGCAGCGGAGGATGCCGACCCTTGGCCGCGCCGTAGTTGCCCCAATGCGGATGCGCCTCGAGCTCGGCCTGGGTCAGGCGGAAAACGCGGTTCTCGCGGCAGACCGTGGCATAGATCCCCTTGCCGGTCGGCTTTTCGTCGAAGCTGCGCCACGCCGCGTACTTGTCCGAGAGCGAGACGGCGACGATCGCCTGCGACCAATCCGCGCCCATGGTGAGGCTGATGACCGATTGGTGCGCGCCGATGATCGCGCGCGCTTCCTCGGTGATGACGCGCATGGCCTCCGGCTGCGACGTCGTTCCGAAGATGCGCGCCGACGCTTCCGCCAACGCAGCCAGGCGCTGATTCATGCCGTCCCCCAGGGCCCGGCGAAGGGTCGCCGCGCAGGGTTAATCAGGCGTTAATTTTCGCCGCTGGGAGCTCTTCGTCGCATTAGTCCAGAGGGCCTAATACCAACGCGCTTCTGCGCCGATCGACGGCAAAAAGGGGTCAGACCCCTTTTCACATTGCCGTCGCCGCCTCGCGTCCATCGGTGTGGCCGAAAAGGGGTCTGACCCCTTTATGAGGCCGCCCGGAAGCGCACGACGCCGTCGGCCTCGGCACGGCGCGCGCGGCCGCGGCGGTCGAGGCAGGCGAGATGGGCCAGCGTCTCGCCGATCGCGAAGCCGATCTGGAAGCTGTCGAGCGCCTGCGGGAAGAGCACCGGCAGCAGCTCGACCGTGGTGTGACCACGCGTGGTGCGGCCCTCCTTGCCGAGCGCCGCCGCCAGCGCATCGAGGCGCTCCTCGTGGTGCGCGGCCAGCTGGTCGAGCCGGAGATGAAGGCCGGTGAACGGATAGCCGTGCGAGGGCAGCACCAGCGTGTCCGGGGGCAGCGGCCGGAAGCGCTCGAGCGACGCGAGGTAGTCGGAGAGCGGATCGGCCAGCGGCTCGCTGGCCCAGACGCCGATGTTGGGCGTGATGCGCGGCAGGATCTGGTCGCCGGCGATCAGGACGCCGAGCTCGCGGCAATAGAGGCAGGCCTGCTCGGGCGCGTGGCCGAGCCCGACGATGACCTCCCAGCCGCGTCCGCCGACCGTGAGCACGTCGCCGTGGCGCAGGCGATTGTAGCGGCGCGGCGGTTCGCCCACGACCATGCGATAGGTGTTGCCGCGGCCGGCGATCTCGGCGACGCGCGCCTCGTCGAGTCCGTGATGCGCGTAGTGGCGCGCGATGTCTTCCTGCCCCTCGCCCTCGGCGTCGAGCCACAGCATGCGCCCGAACAGCCACTCGGCGCGCGAGGCCCAGAGCTCGGTCTCGAGCTCCTCGGTGAGCCAGCCGGCGAGGCCCATGTGGTCGGGATGGAAATGCGTGCAGACGAGGCGCGTCACCGGCCGGCCGTAGTCGCGGCCGATCCGCATCTGCTCGAACACGCCGCGCCAGATCGCCTTCCCTTTGTTGCTCTGGATGCAGGTGTCGACGATGACCCAGCCGTCGCCGTCCTCCAGCAGCCAGAGATTGATGTGGTCGAGCCGGTAGGGCAGCGGCATGCGCAGCCAGTAGACGCCCGGCGCCACCAGGAGCGTCTGGCCCGGCCCGGGCAGGCCGGCGGCGTCGCGGAACGGAAAGACCAGCGCGTTCATGCGGGCAGCTTGATCCCGGCCAAGAGGCGCTTCAAGGCACCGAGAACCGCAGCGCGCTGGTCGATATGGGGCGAATGGCCGCAATTCTTGAGCAGCAGGATCTCGGCCTGGCCGCCGGTCCGCTGGCGGATCGCTTCGAGCTGCGCGGGGGTGCCGTATTCGTCGGCCTCGCCCTGGATCAGCGTGACGGGGCACGCGATGCCGGCCATCTCGGCCTCGATCGACCAGGCGCGCAGCTCGGGCGCGAGCCAGGTGACGTTCCAGCCGTAGAACGCGCTGTCGACGTCGGCGTGGAAGCGCGCGAGCTTGGCCCGAAGCTCGCCCTCCTCGTAGGCGACGCGCGCCCTGGCCATGCTGACGATGCCCTCGCGCTCGAGGAACACGTGCGGCGCCATCGCGATCACGCCGAGCGCCGCCGGTGCTGCGCGGTGGGCGGCATGGAGCAGCGCGATGGTGGCGCCGTCGCTGTGTCCCAAGAGGATCGGCCGCGACACGCCGAGCGCCGACAAGACCGCCGCGAGTTCGTCGGCGCCCTCGTGCATCCACGTGACCGCGCGCGGGAACGATTTCACCGGGTCGGACCGGCCGTAGCCCCAGCGGCTATAGACGAGCACGCGCAAGCCCGTCGCCTCGTTGACGGCCCTGGGGAAATCGCGCCACAGCGTGACCGAGCCCAGGCCCTGGTGCAGCAGGACGATCACCGGCGCCTCGACGGCGCCCAGGCCCACCCACTCGTATTCGAGGCGATGCCCGCCCGCGTCGATGAAGGCCATGTCTCAAACGATCAAAGGTTCGAATCGCGGAAGCAAAGGGAAGTTCACAGGAGCCGGGGAGAAGCAAGAAAGATTCACCACGAAGACACCAAGACACGAAGAAAGAGGGTTGCGCGCAAAGACGCGCGCGAAGGAAGGGGATGGCTTCTTCTTCGCGCCGCACTTGGGGCGCAACACCCTTCCTCTTCTTTCCTCGTGGTGTCTTCGGGTCTTGGTGTCTTCGCGGTGAATCTTGCTTCTCCCCGGCTCCCCGCCTCCTGTTCACTTTCTTTACGCCGCCGCCCGCGCGAGCACGCGCGCGATGTGGCGCCGGATCGCGGCGAGCGTCGCCTCGCGCTGGTCGCGGTGCGGCGAATGGCGGCAATCCGGCAGCAGCACGATCTCGGCGCGGCCTTGGCTCCTCTCGCGGATCGAATCGAGCTGTTTGACCGTCCCGTATTCGTCTTGGACGCCCTGGATCGCCGTGATCGGGCAGCGCGCGCGCGCCACGTCGGCCTCGATGTTGAAGCCGCGGATGAAGGCCGGCAGCAGCCAGGTGCAGTTCCAGCTGTAGAACGCGCCGTCGACGTCGTCGTGGAAGCGCTCGAGCCTGGCGCGGAGATCGCTCTCCTCGTAGGCGACGCGCGCCCTGGCGATGCTGATCGTCGAGACCGTCTCGACGAACACATGCGCGGCCATGGTGATGACGCCGAGCGGCGCGGGACCGATGCCGCTGCCGGCCTGGATCAGCGCGATCGAGCCGCCGTCGCTGTGCCCCAGCAGGATCGGGCGCGCCACTTCGAGCTTGGCGAGCAGCTCGGGAAGAACCTCGCGCCCCTCCGCGGTCATGTAATCGATGGGCCGCGGCCCTTGCGCGATCGGCTCGGACTTGCCGTACCCCCAGCGGCTGTAGACGAGCACCGGGAAGCCGGTCGCCGCGTGCACGGCGGCCGGGAAATCGCGCCACAGCGCCACCGAGCCGAGGCCCTCATGCAGCATGACGATCGCGGGCGCGCCGGCATCGCCGCGCGCCCCCGCCCACTCATATTCGAGCCTATGCCCGCCCGCGGTGACGAAGGCCATGGATGCTTACAAAAGGCCGCCGCTTCAGCCTGTCGCGTCCATCACGATTCGACGGCGCAGGTGGCCTCGGCCTTGTTGCCGTTGCCGCCCATCAAGAGCGTGAGCTTGCCGGCCTTGGTGAGCCGCATGCCGACCTTCTCGCCCTGGCCGCCCTTGCCGGCCTCGGTCATGCCGAAGCTGCGGACATCGCCGCTCACCGTCTCCTCGACCACCTCGCCGAAGTCCTTCACCTCGCCGCCCTTCCGCACCGAGATCTTCTTGGTGGCGAAGTCAATCACGAGCAGCTCGCTCTTGTCGCGCGCGCTGGCGGGGCGCGTCTCGCATTTGTCGGCGGCGGTGCAGCGGGTGACGCTGTCGGGCGTGCACGCCACCTTCTTGACGGTGAGGAAGTCGGTCTGCGCGGCCGCCGGCTGCGGCAGTGCGAGCGCTGCGGCGACCGCGAATGCGGCGCCGAGAGCGGCGGTGAGAATGGGCTTCATCTGGGGTCCTCTCCGGGTTGGCTCACTTCGATCGATTGTCGACCGGGCGCCTCGCCCGATCACGGCTCGCCGACGCAGGTCGCTTCGGCGCGGCTCTTCTCGCCCTCGAGGAACAGCGTGAGCTTGCCGCCGCGCTCGAGCCTGGCCTTGACCTTGTCA
>SBBV01000365.1 GCA_005240015.1 Candidatus Odyssella thessalonicensis
CGCCTCGAGGTCGTAGCCGCCCTCGAGCGCCGAGACGACGCGGCCCTTCGCGTGCTTCTCCGCGAGCCGGCACACCTCGGTCGTCGCCCAGCCGTAGTCGTCCTCGACGAGGTTGAGCGAGGCGAGCGGGTCGTCGCGATGCGCGTCGAAGCCGGCGCTGATCAGCACGATGTCGGGCGCGAAGGCGTCGAGCGCCGGCAGGATCGCGCGCTCGAAGGCGCGGCGGAACTCGGCCGAGCTGGCGCCGGCCGGCAGCGGCGCGTTGACGACGTTGCCGTCGATGCCGCGCTCGCGCTCGGAGCCGGTGCCGGGGTAGAGCGGCCACTGATGCGTCGAGGCATAGAAGAGATCGGGGTCGCGCTCGAACATCGCCTGGGTGCCGTTGCCGTGATGGACGTCGAAGTCGATCACCGCGACGCGGCGGAGGCCGTGGTTGGCGCGGGCATGCAGGCCGGCGAGCGCCACGTTGTTGAACAGGCAGAAGCCCATCGCCTGGTCCGGCTCGGCATGGTGGCCGGGCGGGCGCACGGCGCAGAACGCATTCTTCGCCTCCCCGCGGGCGACCGCGTCGACCGCGGCGAAGGCGGCGCCGGCCGCCCGCAGCGCCGCCTCGCGCGAGCCTGGCGAGACGATCGTGTCGCCGTCGATCATGGCGCGGCCCATCGGCGGGATCATGCCGAGGATGCGATCCACGAATTCGGGCGGGTGGCCGAGCGTCAGGAGGCCGGGATCGGCCAGCGGCGCGTCGCGCCGCACGAGCGCGGCGAATTCGGGCGCTTCCAGCGCCTTCAAGATGGCGACGAGGCGCTGCGGGCGCTCGGGATGGCCGTGCCCCGGGTCGTGCTCGAGGCAGGCTGCGTGGGAAAACAGCAGGGTGGTCAAGGCAGTCTCGCGGCGTTTCCTAGGGTTTATTTGGCCGGCCAACGGGCGGGGCCCGGGGCACGGCCATTGGGCGCTTATCACGATCTCGGGAAGAGGGTTAAATTCGCCCGCGTTTGCGCCAGCGACGGCATCCGTTAAGATCGGCGTATATGTGATTAGCGGGCGTTCCGGCCGGAGTCGAGCGACCGAACATGAAACTCGTGCCTTTGGTCATCGGCGGGGTCGCGCTCGTAGCCGTCGCCTATGGCGGCTATGCAATGATGAACCCGGGGCCCAAGCAGGCCCCCACCTCGTCCCCGGCGACCCAGCCGCCGGGGAACGCAGAGCCGCGCGCGGGCCGCCAGGCCGCTCTGCCGCCCGCACCCGTCGTCGTCGCGCAAGCCCGCACTGCGAGCGTGCCAGTGACCCTCGGCGTGATCGGCAACGTCCAGGCCTATTCCGCGGTCGCGGTGAAGTCCCAGGTCGACGGACAGATCCTCGAGGTGCACTTCAAGGAAGGGCAGAACGTCAAGAAAGGCGATCTGCTGTTCACGCTCGATCAGCGGCCCTACGTCGCCGCCCTGCGCCAAGCCGAGGCCAACCTCGCCAAAGACAAGGCGATGCTCGACAAGGCCCGCGCCGATCTCGCGCGGCTCGAGGCGCTGGTCGCGAAAGATTTCACCTCGCGCGCCAACTACGACACCGCCAAGGCCAATGCCGCTTCGCTCGAAGCGACGATCAAGGCCGACGAGGCGATGGTCGAGCAGGCGAAGCTCAAGCTCGAATACACGCGCATCACCGCGCCCATCGACGGCCGCGTCGGAAGCATCCTTGTCAACGCCGGCAACCTGGTCAAAGCCAGCGACACCACGACCGCCGGCACGCTGGTCACGATCAACCAGATCCGGCCGATCTACGTGCAGTTCTCGGTGCCCGAGAGCCACCTTTCGGAGATCCGCGCGCGCATGGCCGCGGGCAAGATCTCGGTCAAGGCGCAGGTGCCGCAGGAGGATCGCCCCGCCGCCGAGGGCACGCTCACCTTCATCAACAACGCGGTCGACACCGCCACCGGCACGATCCTCCTGAAGGCGACGTTCGAGAACGACGACGACCGGCTGGTGCCGGGCCAGTTCGTCAACGTGACGGTCGAGCTTTCGGTCATCCCCCAGGCCGTGGTCGTGCCACCGGCCGCGGTGCAGGTCGGCCAGCGCGGGCACTACGTGTTCGTGGTCAAGCCCGACAGCACGGTGGAGCTCCGCCTGGTGCGCGCCGGCATCACCACCGAGAGCCACGTCGTGATCCACGACGGCTTGAAGCCCGGCGAGCGCGTCGTCACCGAAGGCCAGCTCCGCCTCAGGCCGGGGACCCGGGTCACGGTGCGCCCGTCGTCGGGCGGGCCCCCGCCGCCGGGTGCGCCGTCGCCGCCCGGCCGCGCCGTCGGCCCCAACGGCCCGCCGGGCTGAGGACCGCGCCGCCGTGACACTGCCGGAGCTTTGCATCCGCCGACCGGTGATGACGACGCTGCTGATGGCAGCGTTCATCATTTTCGGCGCGTTCGGCTACCGCTCGCTGCCGGTGAGCGAGCTGCCGAATGTCGAGTTTCCGACGATCCAGGTGACGGCGAGCCTGCCCGGCGCCGACCCCGAAACCGTGGCGGCCTCGGTCGCGACCGTGCTCGAGGGCCAGTTCTCGACCATCGCCGGCATCGAGTCGATGACCTCGACGAGCGCCACCGGCAGCACGCGCATCACGCTGCAGTTCGCGCTCGACCGCGACATCGACGCGGCCGCGCAGGACGTGGTGGCGGCGATCGCGGCGGCGCAGCGGCGTCTGCCGCCGACCATGCCGGCGCCGCCCTACATGCGCAAGGTGAACCCGGCGGACTTCCCGGTGCTCTACATCGCGATGAGCTCGCCGACCCTGCGGCTGCAGACGGTGAACGAGTACGCGGAAACGCTGTTGGCACAGCAGATCTCGACCATCAACGGCGTGGCCCAGGTGCTGGTGTTCGGCTCGCAGAAGCGCGCCGTGCGCGTGCAGGTGAACCCCAACCTGCTCGCCGCGCGCGGCATCGGCATCGACGAAGTGCAGCGCGCGGTGGTGCAGGCCAATTCCAACCTGCCCACCGGCCAGCTCTCGGGTCCGGACAAGACGCTCACGGTGCGCGCCACCGGCCAGCTGTTCAAGACCGAGGCTTTCCTCGATCAGATCGTCGCCGTCAGAAATGGCGCGCCGGTGCGGCTGCGCGAGCTGGGCACGGTCATCGAGAGCGTCGAGAACGACAAGGTCGCGGCCTGGTACACGGGCGATCGCGCGATCATCCTCGCGATCCAGCGCCAGCCCGGGGTCAACACGATCGAGGTGGTCGAGAACATCCTCAAGATCCTGCCGAGCTTCCGCGAGGCGCTGCCGGCCTCGATCGATCTCAGGATCATGTACGACCGCACGCAGTCGATCAAAGCCTCGATCCACGAGGTCCAGTTCACGCTCGTGCTCGCCGGCTGCCTCGTCATCCTCGTCATCTTCCTGTTCTTGCGGAACATCTCGGCGACCATCATCCCGAGCTTGGCGCTGCCGATCTCGATCGTGGGCACGTTCGGCATCATGGCGGCGCTGGGCTACAGCCTCGACAATCTCTCGCTGCTGGCGCTCACGCTCGCGGTCGGCTACGTCGTCGACGACGCCATCGTCATGCTCGAGAACATCGTGCGCCACATCGAACAGGGCGAGAAGCCGTGGGACGCGGCGATCAAGGGCTCGCGCGAGATCGCGTTCACCATCGTGTCGATGACGGTCTCGCTCGTCGCGGTGTTCATCCCGGTGATGTTCATGGGCGGCGTGGTCGGGCGCCTGCTGCACGAGTTCGCGGTCACCATCACCGCTGCCATCGTCGTCTCGGGCATCGTCTCGGTGACGCTCACGCCGATGATGTGCAGCCGGTTCCTGCGCTCGCATCACGGGCAGCGGCACGGCGCGCTCTTCCGCATCAGCGAGGCCGGGTTCGCGGCGCTGCTGCGCGCCTATGACGCGAGCCTGCGATGGTGCTTGAGCACGAAGTTCTTCGGCATCCGGTTCAAGTCGCGCTGGGCGCCGTCGAACAAGTTCTTCGTGTTCCTGATCTTCCTCGCCTCGATCGGCGGCACGGTCCACCTCTTCGGCGCCGTGCAGAAGGATTTCCTGCCGCTCGAGGACACCGGCCGCGTCTCGATGTTCACCGTGGGTGCCCAGGACGCCTCGTTCCAGGCCATGGTCGAGCAGCAGCAGAAGGTGGCCGACATCATCTTGAAGAACCCCAATGTCGAGGGGTTCATGTCGTCGGTCGGCGCGGGCGGGCCGCGCGCCACGGCGAATTCCGGCACGATGTTCCTGAAGCTGAAGCCGTTCGATCAGCGCGAGCGGAAGGCCGACGGCTCGCCCAAACGCGCGCAGGACATCGTCGTCGACATCCGCAACGCCACGCGCGGCGTCGCCGGACTCAACGTCTTCCCGCAGGTGCCGCCCACGATTCAGCTCGGCGGCTCGATCAGCCGCGGCGCCTACCAGTTCACGATGCAGAGCCTCGACCTCGAGACGCTCTACGACTGGTCGGCGCGGCTCGAGCTGGCGGTGCGCGCGGCGCGCCTTCCTGACGGGCGACCACTGTTCGCCGACGTCGGCACCGACCTCGACATCTCGAGCCCCAACGTCATCGTGACCATCGACCGCAACAAGGCGGCGACCCTGGGCGTGAGTGCCGAGAAGATTCAGGCCGCGCTCAACAGCGCCTACGGCTCGCAGCAGGTCTCGACGATCTACACCCAGAACAACCAGTATCAGGTGATCCTCGAGGTCGAGCCGCGCTACCGCAACGACCGCTCGGCGCTGGAGAAGCTCTATGTCAGCGCCTCGGGCGGCCAACTCGTGCCGATCGGCGCCTTCGCCACGATCCGCTCCGACGTGGGCCCGCTCACGGTCAACCACTCGGGCCAGCTGCCGTCGGTCACACTGTCGTTCAACCTGCCGCCCGGTGTCTCGCTCGGCACGGCGATCGCGCAGCTGCGCGCGATCGAGCGCGAGATCCGGCTGCCGGCCGCGATCTCGACCAGCCTCCAGGGCACGGCGCAGGCCTTCGCCAAGTCGACGCAGGGCCTCGGCATCCTGCTGCTGATGGCGATCCTCGTCGTCTACATCGTGCTCGGCATCCTCTACGAGAGCTTCATCCATCCGCTCACGATTCTCTCCGGCCTGCCTTCGGCGGCGGTGGGCGCGCTGCTCACGCTGATGGTGTTCAACACGCCGCTGTCGCTCTACGCCTTCGTCGGCATCATCATGCTCGTCGGCATCGTCAAGAAGAACGCGATCATGATGATCGACTTCGCGCTCGCGAAGCAGCGCGGCGAGGGCAAGACCGATCCCGAAGCGGCGATCTACGAGGCCTGCCTCGTGCGCTTCCGCCCGATCATGATGACGACGATGGCGGCCCTCCTCGGCACGCTGCCGATCGCGCTCGCCGCCGGCGGCGGCTCCGAGGCGCGCGTGCCGCTCGGCCTGGCGGTGGTCGGCGGCCTCGCCGTCTCACAGCTGCTGACGCTCTATCTTACGCCGGTGATCTTCATCTATCTCGACCGGCTGCAGCATTGGCGGCCGTTCCGCCGCAGGCCCGCGCCGATTCCGGCGCCCGCCGAGTAGCGCGATGGTGGAGTACCGCTTCGCTATCGTCGGCGCGGGGATCGCCGGCGCCTCGGCCGGTTTCAATCTGGCGCCGCACGGCTCCACGCTCTTGCTCGAGCGCGAGAGCCAGCCCGGCTATCACAGCACCGGCCGCTCGGCCGCGCTCTACACCGAGACCTACGGCAACCGCGTCATCCGCGCGCTCACCATCGCGAGCCGGCCCTTCTTCGAGGCGCCGCCCAAGGGCTTCAGCGAGCATCCGCTGTTGACGCCGCGCGGTACGCTGGTGATCGCGCGCGCCGATCAGCGCGCGAAGCTCGAAGCCGCGCTCGCCGAGTCGAAGGCGATCCTGCCGAGCGTCGAGGCCATGGATGCGGCGCGCGCCTCAGAGCTGTGCCCGACTTTCCGGCCCGGCTATCTCGACAGCGCGTTCTACGAGGAAGATGCGCGCGACATGGACGTGCACGCGATCCATCAGGGCTATCTGCGCGGCTTCCGCGCCGCGGGCGGGCGCCTCGTCTGCGATGCCGAGGTGCTCGGGCTCGCCCGCAACGGCGCCGGCTGGAAGATCGAAACGCCCGCCGGCGCGTTCACCGCCGACGTCGTCATCAACGCGGCCGGCGCCTGGGCCGACGTGCTCGCGCGCATGGCCGGCGCCAGCCCGGTGGGGCTCGTGCCGAAGCGGCGCACCGCGGCCACGATCGAGCCGCCGGCCGGCGGCGATTTCCGCCGCTGGCCTGCCGTCATCGATGTCGACGAGCAATTCTACTGGAAGCCCGACGCCGGCCAGCTGCTGATCTCGCCGGCCGACGAGACGCCGGTGGAACCCCAGGACGTGCAGCCCGAGGAGCTCGATATCGCGCTCTGCGTCGATCGCATCGAGCGGGCCTCGACGCTCGCGATCCGCCGGATCGCGCGGAAATGGGCCGGGCTGCGCAGCTTCGTCAGGGACAAGACGCCGGTCGCGGGCTTTGCGCCCGATGCGCCCGGCTTCTTCTGGCTCGCCGGCCAGGGCGGCTACGGCATCATGACGAGCCCGGCCATGGGCCGGGTCGCGGCGGCGCTCGCGCGCGGGCTGGCGCTGCCGGCCGACATCGCCGCGCGCGGCGTTAGCCCCGCCGATTTGGCACCGGGCCGGCTCGCCTGAAGCGGCCGCTCATGGCGCCGGTGATCGACGTCCACACGCACAACTACACCGAGGGCTGGCTCAAGCTGATCCGCGAGCGCGGCGGGCCGGACTACGCCATCCGCGAGAGCGTCGACAGCCCGCTCACGCTGTTTCATCGCGGCGCCAGCTTCGGCCCGCTCACGCCGGCGCATTTCGACTTCGATCTCCGCGTCAAGAACATGAAGGCGGCCGGCGTCGACCTCGCGATCGTCACACTGTCGGCGCCGAGCGCCTTCTGGGGCGGGGCCCAAATCAGCGCCGAGGCTGCGCGCATCGCCAACGACGAGTTCGCCGCCGCGCAGACGGCGCACCCCGATCATTTCCGCTGGATGGCGACGCTGCCCTGGGAATATCCGGAAGCCGCCGTCGCCGAGCTCGACCGTGTGGTGAAGCTGGGCGCGCTCGGCGTGCTCGTGCTCGGCAACGTCAACGGCTATCACCTCACCGACCCGCAGTTCGCGCCGATCTGGCAGGCGATCGACGACCGCGCGTTGCCGGTGCTGCTGCATCCGACCGTGCCGCCCGGCGCCGAAGCGCTCGATCTTTCGCGCTACGCGCTCGTCGGCTCGATCGGCTTCATGGTCGATACCTCGGTCGCCGTCACCCGCATGCTCTTCGACGGTTTCTTCGATCGCTTTCCGAACCTAAAGCTGATCGCTTCGCATGCCGGCGGCACTTTGCCTTACGTCGCCGGCCGCCTCGACCGCGTCTACGAAACCGCCGCGCGCGCCCGCGTCCGCATCGCGCGCCCGCCCTCCGAGTATCTCCGCCACATCTACTACGACGCGGTCTGCTACCGGCAGGACGCGCTCCAGATGTGCGTCGATGTCGGCGGCGAGGGGCACGTGCTCTATGGCTCGGACTATCCGTTCAACTTCGGCGACATGGCGGGCTGCCTCGCGCGCGTCGACGCGCTTGCCACTCCCGCGCGCGAGAAGGTGCGCGGCGCCAATGCGCTGCGCATCTTCGGGCTCTGAGCGGCGCATGACCGGACCGGCGCCGCCGCGCTTCAGGGTGGAAGTGGAGGAGGGCCCCGCTCACGGCGACCTCTACGAGCTCGAACAGACGACATTCTTTCGCGTGATCGACACGCGCACCGGCAAGGTCGTGCTGGCCCTGGAAGGCGAGATGAGCGCGCGGCTCGACGGCGGCGTCTGGAGCGATCATCAATATTCGGGCGTGCGCGAAGTGGTCATTGCGCCCGACCAGCGGTCGGTCCACGTCAAGTATCACGACGGCCGCCGGGAGAGGGTCTCGTTGTCGAGCTGACCTTGACCGACTCAAGGTCTCGTTCTAATTGTGTTCCATGAAGATCATCGAGCGTTATCCGGCGGGCAAGTTGCCAAAGGAATTGTTGGGCGACGAGATTTCGCCCGACGAGATCGTGCGCATCGTCATTCAGCCGGCGCGCGCGCGATCTTGATGGCCTGACGCGCGCGGTCGAGCGGGCGGGCGAAGAAGCGCGGCGCAACGGTCTCACGCAAGATCTGCTGGATCGGATCGTGGAAGAGGCGCGCGAGGACTACCATCGCCGTGTCACGGGTCGTTCTTGACACGAACGTCCTGGTCTCCTTTGCGCTGAACGCTGGCGGTGTCCCAGGGCGCGCCGTCGAGCGGGTCTTGCGACAGCACGAGTGGATTGGAACGCCGGAAACGGTTGCGGAATTCTATTCGGTTCTGTTTTCCGAGAAACTGCATCGCTTCGTGACCTTCGAGCGGCGCGAGGAAATCGCGGCATTTCTGATCCCGTTCGTCGAGATTCGCCGTGTCGGCGTCCGAATTGAGCTCTGCCGAGACGCCAAGGACCTCGAGGCAGCCAAGGCGGGCGAGGCGCACTTCCTGGTCACCGGCGACAAAGATCTTCCGGCGCTCGATCC
>SBBV01000109.1 GCA_005240015.1 Candidatus Odyssella thessalonicensis
GCCGATTCCATCGCCAGGCGCCGGCTCGGCAGGAGCCGCGGCAGCGGCTGGGCTGCGCGCAGCAGCACGGCGGTGGAATCGAGGCAGCGATCGAGCACGCGGCGCATGGCAGGCGAAGCCGACGGCCGGTCGAGCTCCTCGACCGCGCTGCCCTCGGCCTCGAGCCAGTCGGTCGGGAGGTAGACGCGGTTCAGGCGCCGGAAATCGTCCTTGCAGTCCTGCAGGTGGTTGATGACCTGCAGCGCATTGCAGAGCGCGTCCGAGGCCGGATAGCCGCTCGGCGGACACTCGTGCAGATCGAGCAGGAAGCGGCCGACCGGCGATGCCGATTTGATGCAGTAGCCCATCAAATCGTCCCAGTCCTTGTAGCGGAGCTTCACCGCGTCCTGCTTGAACGCGAGGATGAGATCGCGGCAGTGGCGGATGATGTCGCCGGTGCCGGCCATGGTCTCGCGCACGCGGATCGCCTTCCTGTAGGCGGGATCGCTGGTGGCGCCGGTGAGCGCGCGGTCGAAGCCGTCGAGGCGCGCGATCTTGTCTTCGGCCGAGAGGTCGGGATTGTCGGCGATGTCGTCGATCGCGCGCGCATAGGCGTAGAAGAGCGCGACCTTGGGGCGCAGCGCCTTCGGCAGCAGGAACGAGCCGACCGGGAAATTCTCGTCCCCGGCGCCCTTGCCCGACGGCGTCTCGACAATGGGTGCGGCGGTGGCCACGGCCTGCGTTGCGATGTGCAATTGATGCAGGAGGGACAATAGCGGCTGGATCAAGTCAAGCTGCGGCGGTCTTGAACAGAACATAAAAAGAACAATATGAAGCACTTTGCGCGACCGGCGGGGCTGCTTAGGCGGCCGCGCCGCGCGCATGGCTCGAGGAGAACGATGTTTACGCTTGTCAACGACTGGAGATGGTTTCGGGGGGAGGGGGGCCCTCGCCGCATGGATCCGGCGCGTATCGACGCCGGGGCGGCACGGCTCCGGGCGACCGGCGCCTGATGCGCCTCGCCGACTTCGACTTCGAGCTTCCGCGCGAGCTCGTCGCGGAGCGGCCGGTGCGGCCGCGCGATGCGGCGCGGCTGCTGGTCGTGCCGCCTGGCGAAGGCAGGTTTGCGGACCGCGGCGTCCGCGATCTGCCGGCACTGCTCAGGCCGGGCGACCTCCTCGTGCTCAACGACACGCGCGTGATCCCAGCGCGCCTGCGCGGCCGGCGCGGCGATGCCGCGATCGAGTTGACCTTGCACAAGGCCGAGGCCGATGGCCGCTGGCGCGCCTTCGCGAAGCCAGCGAAGCGCCTCAAGCCGGGTCAACGCATCCTCTTTGCCGCCGATTTCGCGGCCAAGGTGCTGGAGAAGGATGAAGGCGGCGAGATCGTGCTCGATTTCGGCCTCGACCACGCGGCGCTGATCGCGCAGCTCGAGCGCCATGGCGAGATGCCGCTGCCGCCCTACATCAAGCGCCCCAAGGGCGGCGACGCGGCGGACCGGGCCGACTATCAGACGCTCTACGCCGCGCGCGAGGGCGCGGTCGCTGCACCCACGGCCGGCCTGCATTTCACACCGGAGCTGTTCGCGGCGCTCGAAGCGCGCGGCGTCGGGAAATCCTTCGTCACGCTGCATGTCGGCGCCGGCACGTTTCTTCCGGTCAAGACCGAGGACGTGTCGAAGCACGTGATGCACGCCGAATGGGGCGAGGTTTCCGCCGCTGCGGCCGCCGCCATCGCCGCGGCGCGGGCGCGCGGCGGGCGCATCGTCGCCGTCGGCACCACGAGCCTGCGCCTGCTCGAAAGCGCCGCGGACGCGGGCGGCGCCGTGCGCGCGTGGGCGGGGGAGACGCGGCTCTTCATCACGCCCGGCTACCGCATTAGAACCGCCGACATGCTACTCACCAATTTCCATCTGCCGCGCTCGACCTTGTTCATGCTCGTCGCCGCCTTCGCCGGCCTCGACCGCATGAAGTCCGCCTATGCGCACGCGATCGCGCAGCGCTACCGCTTCTTCTCCTACGGCGATGCCTGCCTGCTCGAGCGCGCCATTCCGCTGGCGTCGGACGCATGACGATCGAGTTCCAGCTCGTGGCCCGCGACGGGGCGGCACGGCGCGGGCGCATCACCACCGCGCACGGGCCCGCCGAGACGCCGGCCTTCATGCCGATCGGCACCGCCGGGACCGTGAAGGGCATGCTCCCGGATCAGGTGCGCGAGACCGGCGCCGAGATCGTGCTCGGCAACACCTATCACCTGATGCTGCGTCCCGGCGCCGAGCGCATCGCGAAGCTCGGCGGCCTGCACAAGTTCATGGACTGGCCGGGGCCGATCCTCACCGACTCGGGCGGCTTTCAGGTGATGTCGCTGAGCGAGCTCCGGAAGCTCGACGAGCGCGGCGTCGTCTTCCGCTCGCACATCGACGGCGCGATCATTTCGCTCAGCCCCGAGCGGTCGATCGAGATCCAGTCCCTGCTCGATGCCGATATCTCGATGGTCCTCGACGAATGCACGACCTGGCCGATCGAGCGGCACGAGGCGGCGAAGTCGATGCGGCTCTCGCTGGCTTGGGCCGAGCGATCCAAGAAGGCGTTCCGCGCGCGCCCGGGCTACGGCCTCTTCGGCATCGTGCAGGGCAGCGTCTTCGACGAGCTGCGGCGCGAATCCACTGAAGGCCTGGTCGGCATCGGCTTTGACGGCTACGC
>SBBV01000260.1 GCA_005240015.1 Candidatus Odyssella thessalonicensis
CCCCGCTTTGCGGCGGAGGAGAAGCGGCGCGGCGCGCGCGCTTGGCGGCTTGCCACTCGTCGTGCAGGCGATCGGCCGAGGTGATCGCGAGCAGCGCAGCACCCGGCACGTCTTCGAGCAAGGCGGCGTGCGCCTCCTTCGCTTCGGCGGCGACCGCGCCCGTATAGGCGATGGCGATGGCGCAGTCGGAGCCGGGCGGCACGGCCCAATAGCCGCCGGCGATCACCGCCTCGCGCAGCGCGGGCGTCATCGCGCGCTTGGGCTGCTCGAGCGGCCGCGTCGAGAGGCGGAGGTAGACCGAGCCGCCCTTCTCGAAGCCCGTCGCGCCCGGCCCGCCCTTGTTATCCGGCGGATGCTCCGGGCCCTGCATGTGGCGGAAGCCCCAGCTCATGATCGCCGCGAGCTCGTCGACGTATGCCGGCTCGTAGGCGGCGATGCCGTCGAGGCCCATGCCGATCAAGGGCGTGCCCACCGACTGGTGCGCGCCGCCCTCGGGTGCGAGCGAGATGCCGGAGGGCGTCGCCACCAGCATGAAGCGGGCGCCCTGGTAGAGCGCATAGGTGAGCGCATCGAGCCCGCGCGCGATGAACGGATCGTAGAGCGTGCCCACGGGCATCAAGCGCGTGCCGAAGATCTCGTGCGCGAGGCCGAGCGCGCCCAGGAGGATGAAGAGATTGTTCTCGGCGATGCCGAGCTCGATGTGCTGGCCCGCGCGCGACATGTTCCAGTGCTGCGCCGAGACGACGCCCTCGTGCTTGAACACGTCCTCGCGCTCGATGCGGCTGTAGAGGCCGCGGCGGTTCACCCAGCCGCCGAGATTGGTCGAGACCGTGACGTCGGGCGAGGTCGTCACGATGCGGCGCGCGAGCTCGCTGTCGGAGCGGCCGAGCTCGTTCATGATGCGGCCGAAGCCCTCCTGCGTCGACGTCCGCGCCGGGATATCAGCCGCCAACGTCTCGGGCACCTCGATGGGCGGCGCGGAATGGCGGCGCGGATATTTCTGCGCGAACGGCACCGCATCGAGAAACTTCTTGATGCGCGCCGGCGGCAGATCGAGCCCGGCCGAAGCGTCCCACTCCCTGCCCTCGGGCACGCGCATCGTCTTCTTGAAGCCGGCCATCTGCGCCTCGTTCATGAGGCCGGCGTGATTGTCCTTGTGGCCCGCGAAAGGCAGGCCGTGGCCCTTGATCGTGTAGCAGATGAAGGCCGTGGGCTTGTCGTCGGGCACGGCGTGGAAGGCCTCGAGCACCGTCTCGAGATCGTGACCGGCCAAGTTCGTCATCAGGGCGTGCAGCTCGGCATCGTCGAGCCGCTCGAGCAGTTTCTTGATGCCGGGCTTGTTGCCGATATCGGCTTTGAGATGCGCGCGCCAGCCGGGGCCGCCCTTGTAGACGAGGGCCGAATAGACCGAGTTCGGGCAATCGTCGATCCATTGGCGCAGCGCATCGCCGTCCTCGTCGGCAAACGCCGCTTCGAGCTTCTTGCCGTACTTCAGCGTGACGACGCGCCAGTCCATCGCCAGGAACATGCGGTCGATGCGGTAGAACAGGCGGTCGGAGACGACGTTGTCGAGGCTCTGGCGGTTGTAGTCGATGACCCACCAGACGTTGCGCACGTCGTGCTTCCAGCCTTCGAGCATCGCCTCGTAGATGTTGCCCTCGTCGAGCTCGGCGTCGCCGACGATGGCGACCATGCGGCCCTTCGGCCCCCGCAGCATGTTCTTGTCGGCGAGATAGTCCTGCACCAGCGCCGCGAAGCTCGTCATCGCGACGCCGAGGCCCACCGAGCCGGTCGAGAAGTCGACGTCGTCGGCGTCCTTGGTTCGCGAGGGATAAGCCTGGGCTCCGCCCAAGGCGCGGAAGCGCTCGAGCTGATCGCGCGATTGCCGGCCGAACAGATACTGGATCGCGTGGAAGACCGGGCTCGCATGTGGCTTCACGGCGACGCGGTCCTCGGGGCGCAGCACGTTCATGTAGAGCGCCGTCATCAAGGTCGCGACCGAGGCCGAGGAGGCCTGGTGCCCGCCGACCTTCAAGCCATCGCGGCTTTCGCGCAGATGATTGGCGTTGTGGATGGTCCAGGTGGAGAGCCAGAGGATCTTCTTCTCGAGCGCGGCGAGCTCGGGCAACGGATCGTTGCCGCGCGCGCCGACGCGCGCCGTGCCGGCGGCGGCGGTGTCCTTGGGATTGGGCCCCTTCTCCATCGCGTCGCGGTTCCTCCTCCCCCGAGGCATTATAGCGAAGCTTCGCCCGCCGGAAGCCCCACCCTGCACAACCAGTTCATGCGACCATGGCCGCGCCCGAGCAATTTTTGGAACTCGCCCGCTCTCGCCGCACCGCGCGCGAGCACGCGCCCGCGCCGGTGCCCGACTCCGCCATCGCGCTGATCCTCGAGGCCGCGCGCTGGGCGCCGTCGGCCGCGAACCGGCAGCCCTGGGAGTTCGTCGTCGTCCGCGATCCGGCGCTGAAGCAGGCGCTCCGGCAGGCCTTCCTTGCCGAGGCGCAAGCGCATGGCGACCGGTATCGCTCGGTGACGGAAAAGCAGGCCGATCTGCTGCTGGCGCCGGGGCTGATCCTGGTCTGCGGCGATCCGGCCACGAAGGTCCGCTACATCAATGCCGACGAGATCGGCGAGCCGGTGCAGGAGGAGCTGTTCCTGCTCAGCATGGGCGCCGCCATCCAGAACATGCTGCTCGCGGCCACCGCCTGCGGGCTCACCAGCACCTGGATCGCACGGCCGGCGCGGCTCGAAGCGGTCCGCGCGCTCATCGGCGTGCCGGCCGAGATGCGCAGCCTCGCTTTCGTGGCCCTCGGCGTCGCGCAATCGCCGCCGCATTGGTCCGAGCAAATGCGCAATCCGTTGAAGCGGCACATCGACCGGTTCGGGGAGAGCTGACGCGGCACCCTTGCGCTGCCGGCAAGGCGCGACCATTTGAGCCGGGACCGGGCTGGCGCCCTGCCCGACCTATTGGTATAAGCGGCGCCCTCGCAAAGCGAGGCCTCGCCGACGCACCTGCGGCGCCAGAGCGCCTTCGGTGCTTGCGGCGGATTTTCACTGTTCCGGCGTAGCTCAGTGGCAGAGCAAGCGGCTGTTAACCGCTGGGTCGTAGGTTCGAATCCTACCGCCGGAGCCATTCGACAAGGGATCGGTCCGCCCCCGGGCCGATCCCTTCGCGTTTCGGCAAAGCCGCTGATCCTCCGCCGGCCGCGCGCATGGCCAAGCGCGGTCGGAGGTCCGCTCCGATTGCCGTGCCCTACGTCCCGCCATACCAAAAACGCAAAGGCCCGGAATCGCGCGACGGAGTACATTTTGCGCGGGGGCAAGGCTTGCGAAAGGGTGATCCCATGATGCGGGCCGTGACCTTGGCAGTGTGCTCCCTCCTCCCGTCGATTGTCCTGGCCGCCGAGCCGAGCGCTCCTGCGCAGCTTGCATTCAGCTCGCGGCCAGCGATGCCCAGTGCAGAGCCTACGCGAACCAGGCGGTCGACCAGCAGGCCGCGAACATCGATTGCGGGCATCGCCTGAAGGGCGACCGCTGGAACCTCGACCGCGACGCGCATTACCGCTGGTGCCGCGCGATGCCGCTGGAGGCGGCGAACCGCGAGACGCGGCTGCGCGCCGCCGAGCTGCGCGCCTGCGAAGGCAAGCGCAGCGCGTGCCTCGACTACGCCAACAACGCCGTCTCGCATAACCGCTCGATGCACATCAACCGCTGCGGCTACAGCGGCACACGGTGGAGCTCCAACTTCGGGGACCATCGCTACTGGTGCATGAACGTCTCGCGCGAGGATGCGCGGCGCGAGCACGGCGCGCGGATCAGGATGCTCCACGAGTGCCGGTCCGCGCGTCGCCGCTGAGCTGCGCCCTTCACCTGCTTCGCCAAAGGCCGGGCCGCCCTTTCCTTCTGCATGGGTCGCTGTCGGGACCGCCGCTTCCCCTCGTCTTGAAGGAGACGCCGGGCAGCGGCGAGGAAGGGCTCGCCTCCTTCGCACGGCGCATTGCCAGTCTAGGAGGATCGCCATGCCCGACAAAGCTCGTGCCGACGAAGCGGACATCCGCGCGCTGATCGAGCGTTGGGCGAGCGCCGTAGCGAGCCACGACCTCGAGACGATCCTCGCGTACCACGCGGCGGACATGCTGATGTTCGACGTCCCGCCGCCCAACGAGCTCCGCGGCATCGACGCCTATCGCGAGAGCTGGGCGCCGTTCTTCGAGCACTTCAGGCACGGCGGCGTGTACGCGATCGGGCGCCTCGACGTCACCGCGGGAGGCGCGCGATGGCCGATGGCGTTTTGCTGGGACCGTTGGTGC
>SBBV01000083.1 GCA_005240015.1 Candidatus Odyssella thessalonicensis
GTATCCGCGTCAACCTGGACAGTCATATCAGCCGTATCGACTTGATCGGCAAGGACGCCATCGTGCTGCGCGACGGCAAGCAGGTGACCGAGTTCCGCGAGGGCATCCTGCCCTGGGCGATCCAGCGCCCCTGCGCGCTCGTGTTCGACGAATACGACGCCGGCCGGCCGGACGTGATGTTCGTGATCCAGCGCGTGCTCGAGCGCCACGGCCGGCTGACGCTGCTCGATCAGAGCCGGGTGATTCGCCCCCACGCGGCGTTCCGCCTGTTCGCCACCTCGAACACGGTGGGCTTGGGCGACACGACCGGCCTCTACCACGGCACGCAGCAGATCAATCAAGGCCAGATGGACCGCTGGAACATCGTGGTCACGCTCAACTATCTGCCGCACGACGAGGAAGTGAAGATCGTGCTGGCCAAGGTGCCGGCCTACGACAACGAGGACGGACGGCGCCTCATCAGCGCGATGGTGGCCGTGGCCGACTTGACGCGCGCCGGCTTCATGGCCGGCGACATCTCGACGGTGATGTCGCCGCGCACGGTGATGACCTGGGCGGAGAACGCCAAGATCTTCAACAACGACGTGGGCTTCGCGTTCCGCGCCACGTTCCTGAACAAGTGCGACGAGGTCGAGCGTCCGGTGATCGCCGAGTATTACCAGCGCTGCCTCGGCACCGAGCTGTTCGAGAGCGCACCCAAGCAGCGGCGCAACTGAGGCGCGCTTGGCCCGACCCGATCCGCCGATCGAAGTCTTCCGCCAGCTCACCGGCGCGGCGACGCGCGCGATCGCGAAGAAGCCCGGCTTGACGGTCGCCTTTTCGCCCGAGCCTTCGGGCGTGCATGGCGGCGAAGTGCGCCTGCCGGTCCCCTCGCGCGATCTCCCCACGCGCGAAGTGGCGGCGCTGCGCGGCATCGCCGACTCGCTGGCGCTGAACATCCGCCACCACGACGCCAAGATGCATCGCAGGCGCCTGCCCGCCGGCACCATGGCGCGGGCGGTGTTCGACGCCGTCGAGCGCGCACGCTGCGATGCGTTGGGCGCCAAGCGCATGGCCGGCGCGCGGCTCAACATGGCCGCCGCCCTCGAAAGCCGCGCGCGCGACGAGGGCTTCGACCAGGTCACCGAGCGCGACGACACCTTGCTCGCCGAGGTGGTCTCGCTGCTGGCGCGCGAGGCCTTCACCGGCGATTCGCCGCCGCCGGCCGCGCGCCGCATGGTCGACGCGTTCCGCCCCTGGTTCGATGCCACCGTGATGCGCGATCTCCAGGGCCTCTCGAAGCTGATCGAGGACCAGGACTCCTTCGCCCGCCTCGTGCGCCAGCTGATCAAGGACCTCCACATCGAGGATCCCGAGGACCAGAACGCCGGCGAGGACGAGCAGCAGCAGGAAACCGACGACGATTCGGGCAAGGGCCAGGGTGACAGCGAGGACGGCGAGGACCAGTCGACCTCGGCCGATGCCGCCTCGATGGAGACGATGGAGGCCGAGGCCGGCGAAGATGCCGAAGGCGAGATGGAAGGTGCGGACGCCGAGATGCTCGCCGAGCAGGGCGAGGACGAGCCGGCCGGACCCTCGCGCCAGCCGCGCCCCGAGTGGCACGGCAAGAACCGCGACGACAAGGACGCCTACAAGGTCTTCACCGGCGAATTCGACGAAGAGGTGGAGGCGCCTGATCTCTGCGACGCCGACGAGCTCACGCGCCTGCGCCAGAATCTCGACCAGCAGCTCTCGCATCTCCAGGGCGTCATCGCGCGGCTCGCCAACCGGCTGCAGCGCCGCCTGCTCGCCAAGCAGAACCGCTCCTGGGATTTCGACCTCGAGGAGGGGCTGCTCGACACGGCGCGGCTCGACCGCGTCGTCGTCAACCCGCTCGACCCGCTCTCGTTCAAGCAAGAGAAGGACACCGAGTTCCGCGACACGGTGGTGACGCTGCTGATCGACAATTCCGGCTCGATGCGCGGGCGGCCGATTTCGGTGGCGGCGATGAGCGCCGACATCCTCGCGCGCACGCTCGAGCGCTGCGCGGTGAAGGTCGAGATCCTGGGCTTCACCACGCGCGCTTGGAAAGGCGGCCAGGCGCGCGAGAAGTGGCTCGCCGCCGGCAAGCCGTCCAATCCCGGCCGGCTCAACGATCTCCGCCACATCATCTACAAGGCCGCCGATTCGCCCTGGCGCCGCTCGCGCAAGAACCTCGGCTTGATGCTGCGCGAGGGCATCTTGAAGGAGAACATCGACGGCGAGGCGCTGCTGTGGGCCGCCAACCGCCTGCTCGCGCGCACCGAGCAGCGCCGCATCCTGATGGTGATCTCCGACGGTGCACCGGTCGACGACTCGACGCTCTCCGTCAATCCCGGCAATTACCTCGAAAAGCACCTGCGCGAAGTCATCGATTACGTCGAGAACAACACCGCGATCGAACTGCTCGCGATCGGCATCGGCCACGATGTCACGCGCTACTACCGCCGCGCGGTCACCATCGTCGACGCCGAGCAGCTCGGCGGTACGATGATGGAGAAGCTCGCCGAGCTCTTCGACGAAGAGGATCGCGGTCCGCGCGCCAGCGCCGCGCGAAGGCGTGCGCTCGTCAGCTGAGCCGCGGGGCTGCGGCCCGCATAGCGAATTCATGAGCGACCTCGTTCCGCTCACCTCCGCCCACATCGAAGAGGTGATGCGCATCGAGCGCATTCCCGCCTATGCCGGCTTGATCAGCAGCTTCAGCCGCGACGAGCACGAAGCCGAGCTTGCCTTCCCGGACACCTGCTATCTCGGCATGGGCGATGCCGGTGCGCTCACCGGCTTCGCAATCCTCCGGGAGTTTCGTCGTCCCGTTATTCGCCTGCGCCGGATCGCGGTTGCGGAGCCGGCGCAGGCGAATAAC
>SBBV01000318.1 GCA_005240015.1 Candidatus Odyssella thessalonicensis
GCGCTCGATAGCGCGATGAGCTTCTTCGATCGCGTTCTGCCAATCGCCTTGGAGCTGCATGATCTCCGAGCGATGCACCGGGCAACGACGGGTGAAGGCGACCAACTCCGGTTGTCCGTCACACCATCGCGCGAGCGCGGAAGTCCACTCGCGGGCCCGGCCCAACGCGTAATGTTCGCGACACGCCTCGATCACGCTGCAATAGATCAAGCCGGTAACGAGGGGCGACAGCTCCCCCGCAGTAACTGCGACCATGGCTTCATCCAACAGCGCGAGTCCCTCCTCGACTCGCCCCTTTCGCATGAGCGCCCGCCCCTGCAGGTGAAGGGCGCAGGCGATCAGGTCTGCCTCGGCGAATCGCTTGCCGATTTCAGCAGCTGTGCCCGCGGCGGCGTAGGCGGCATCCCAATCGCCGGATCGGAGCTGCTGCTGCACGAGTGGCAACTGCAAGTAACCTCGTTCGACGCAATCGTGCGGCTCGCGTTCAATTAGCCGCCGGGCACGAGCGAGCCAGCCGGTAGCCGGGCCCATCTCCCCCCGAAACATAAGCCGGAATCCAAGCCAGAATGCGCAGCGGGCAGCGCGCGGACACTCGCCAGCATCGAGATAGGCGTGATGGGTGCGTTCGAGCGCCCTCAGATACTCTTCGTCACGACCGATCAGATACGCGGAAATTGCGAGCCGTTCGAGATCCTGAACCAACAACGGGACAGCGTGATCGGCGCGAGAAAACGACCGATAGGCCCCGGCCCAAGCTCGCCGCGCGTAGCACTCGCGACCCCGCTCGAGCTCGCGGTGGCCGCCGGCCGCGCGTGCTCTTGGGTGGCGTTGATCGAGGGTGCCCATCCGCTTCGCTCCGATCCTCGGGCGAAAGTTAAGCAGATCGGCAAGTCTAACCGACTTCTCGGGCTGTTTTGAGAGGAAACAGCACTTGCCGGCGGAATTAGCTCGCCTCGACTGCAGGCAGTTCGCGCGCTCCGTTCGCCCCTTCCCTCTCCCCTAAACGGCGAAGGGAAGATATATGCATGGCTTCACACTTCCCTGCGTATCCCTCGCCGAGCGCATGACCCGTGCCAACAAACCCGTCGAAGATCTCACCCGCGAGCAGGCAGCGGCGGAGCTTGCGCGCTTGGCCAAGGAGATCGCACACCACGACGATCTCTATTATCGGAAATCGGCGCCGGCGATCTCCGACGCCGAGTACGACGCGCTGCGCCAGCGCAACGAGGAGATCGAGAAGCGCTTCCCGGATCTGGTGCGGCCCGACAGCCCGAGCAAGCGCGTCGGCGCCAAGCCCGAGGCAGGCTTCGCCGAAGTGCGCCACGCCGTGCCGATGCTCTCGCTCAACAACGCGTTCACGCGCGAGGACGTCGCCGACTTCATCGCCCGCATCCGCCGTTTCCTCGGCTTGAAGGACGGCGATGGGATCGAGCTCGTGGCCGAGCCCAAGATCGACGGCCTCTCCGCCTCGCTGCGCTACGAGAAGGGCAAGTTCGTGCTCGGCGCCACGCGCGGCGACGGCGCCGTCGGCGAGAACGTGACCGAGAATCTCCGCCGCGTGCGCGACGTGCCGCACCAATTGAAGGGCAGGACGCCCGATATCCTCGAAGTGCGCGGCGAGGTCTACATGGCGCGCTCGGACTTCGCCGCGCTCAACAAGCAGCGCGAGAAGGACGGCCTCGCGCTTTACGCCAACCCGCGCAACTCGGCCTCGGGCTCGCTGCGCCAGATCGACCCAAGTGTGACCGCCGAGCGGAAGCTCCGCTTCTTCGCCTATTCCTGGGGCGAGATCAGCGAGACGCCGGCGGACAGCTATTGGCATTTCCTCGAGCGCCTCGGGCGCTGGGGCTTCCACGTGAACCCCAAGGCCAAGCTCTGCAAGTCGCCCGACGAGGCGCTCGCATTCTACGAGCAGGTGGCGGGCCTCCGCGCCAAGCTCGACTACGACATCGACGGCGTCGTCTACAAGGTGAGCCGCATCGACTGGCAGCAGCGGCTCGGCATGGTGAGCCGCGCGCCGCGTTGGGCCATCGCGCACAAATTCCCGGCCGAGCACGCCGAGACCGTGCTCAACAAGATCACGATCCAGGTCGGACGCACCGGCACGCTCACGCCCGTCGCCAATCTCGAGCCGGTGACGGTCGGCGGCGTCGTGGTCGCGCGCGCGACGCTGCACAACGAGGACTACATCGCCGAGAAGGACATCCGCGAGGGCGACACGGTCGTCATTCAGCGCGCCGGCGACGTGATCCCGCAGGTGCTGGAGGTCGTGAAGGCGAAGCGGCCCAGGGGCGCCAAGGAATACGCGTTCCCCACGAAGTGTCCCTGCCCGCTCAAGAGCGACGCCGTGCGCGAGCCCGGCGAAGCCGCGCGCCGCTGCACGGGCGCCCTCGCCTGCCCGTTCCAGCAGTTCGAGCGCCTCCGTCACTTCGTCTCGCGCGACGCGTTCGACATCGAGGGCCTCGGCCACGTCCACATCGAGAAGTTCCGCGCGGAGAGCCTGATCGACACGCCCGCGGACATCTTCCGCCTCCATAAGCACAAGGCGAAGCTCCTCGAGCGCGAGGGCTGGGGCGAGCAGTCGGTGACCAATCTCTTCGACGCGATCGAAGCGCGGCGGACGATTCCGCTCGACAAGTTCATCTACGCGCTCGGCATCCGCCAGGTGGGCCAGGCCACGGCGCGCCTGCTGGCCAAACACTACCGCTCGCTCGACAGATGGCAGGCCGAGATGCGCGAGGCGCAGAAGGAGCGGAAGAAGAATCCCGACGAGATGAAGCGGGCGGAAGAGGTCGGCCCGCATTATGCCGAGCTCAGGAGCATCGAGCAGATCGGCTTCGGCGTCGCCGACGAGATCGTCGAGTTCTTCGGCGAGAGCCACAATCTGAAGGCGCTCGAGGACCTCACCGACGAAGTGACGGTCGAGGACTATGCGCCGCCCGCCGCCAAGAAATCGGCGATTTCGGGCAAGACCATCGTCTTCACCGGCACGCTCACTGCGATGGGCCGCAACGAGGCCAAGGCACGCGCCGAGGCGCTCGGCGCCACGGTGGCGAGCTCGGTGTCGAAGAAGACCGATCTCGTCGTGGTCGGCGCCGATGCCGGCTCCAAGGCCAAGAAGGCGGAAGAGCTCGGCATCGAGATGATGGATGAAGACGCCTGGCTGAAGCTGGCGGGAGCCCCTCGAGGAGAGTGAGATGAAGCTTGGGTCATGGATGCTGGTATGGGCGCTCTTGGCCTCCGTCGCCGCCGCTCCCGCGGTCGCCGAGACGCCGGCCGAAAAGCGCCCCACGCCGCCAGGTCCCGATACGGTCTGGACCAAGACCAAGGTCGTCGTCTGCGAGGTCCTGGAGGTGCAGAACTGCCGGCCCGGCGGATGCGAGACCGCGCCGAAATTGCCAAGCTTCCGCATCGATGTCGGCAAGCAGACCATGTGCGGGATCGTCGCCGGCGGCTGCAAGGCCGAGCTCAGGATCGGCCAGGTCGGCCTCGACCGCACCGGCACGCGCATGACCGTGCACGCGCTGGGCGCCGCCTTTGTCGTCGGCATCGACGCCGACGGCACGATGAACGGCGCCGACGTGGTCAAGGGCCGCGTCGTCACGATCCAAGGGCGCTGCGTGCCGGGCTGAGCGCGAAGATTGGGCGCTTCCGATGTAGGGGCGCGCTGCGCGCGCCCTGCCTCCAATAGTGCTCCGCCCGGCAAACGCCGTCACGATATCGAACACTTTGCGCGCGGAGGGCGGGCGCGCGCAGCGCGCCCCTACGCCGCCGATGCCGTGCTACCGAGCGGTGCCGTCGCCGCCTCGAGCCAGGCGCGCTCTTCGCCCTCGAGCCGCGGGCCGATCTCGGCGCGTACGCGCGCGTGATAGGCATCGAGCCACGCGATCTCGTCGCGCGTGAGCAGCGAGGCATCGACCAGCGCGCGGTCAATCGGCGCCAGCGTCAAAGTCTCGAAGCCGAGCATCTCGCCAGCCTCGCTCTCGCCGAGCTTGGTCACGGCGACGAGATTCTCGATGCGGATGCCGTAGGCGCCGGTCCTGTAGTAGCCGGGCTCGTTCGAGACGATCATGCCCGGCTTCAGCGCCACGGTGTTGGGCAGCTTCGAGATGCGCTGCGGGCCCTCGTGGACGCAGAGATAGTGCCCGACGCCGTGGCCGGTGCCGTGGTCGTAGTCGAGCCCCTCGCGCCAGAGCGCCACGCGCGCCAGCGTATCGAGCTGCGAGCCGCTCGTGCCGGCCGGGAAACGCGCCGTGGCGAGCGCGATATGCCCCTTCAGCACCAGCGTGAAATGCTTCTTCATCTCGGGCGTGGGTGTGCCGATCGCAACCGTGCGCGTCACGTCCGTTGTGCCGTCCGGATACTGGCCGCCCGAATCGACGAGGTAGAGTTCGCCGGACCGGAGCTCGCGGTCGCTCTTGGCGCTGGCGCGGTAGTGCACGATCGCGCCGTTGGGCCCCGCGCCCGAGATCGTGCCGAAGGACAAATCGCGCAGCAGATTGCTCCGGCGGCGGAACTCTTCGAGCTTGTCGGCCGCCTTCATCTCGGTCACGCCGCCCTTGGCCGCTTCGCGCACGACCCAGCCGAGAAACTTCGTGAGCGCCGCGCCGTCGCGCCGATGCGCGGCGCGGATGCCGTGAAGCTCCACCTCGTTCTTGCACGCTTTCGGCATGAGGCAGGGATCGGCCTCGCGCACGATCGTGGCGCCGGCCTCGGCGAGGCGGTCGAAGATCCACGACGCGGCGGTGGCGGGATCGACCTGCACCTTCTCGCCCTTGAACGCGGCCAGCGCCTCGGCGAATTCGCCCGGCGCACGCAGGCGCACCTCGGCGCCGAGATGCGCGCGAACTTCGGGCGTGAGCTTGCGCGGGTCGACGAACCAGTCGGCCGCAGCGTCGCGCATCAGGATGGCGAAGGAGAGCGGCAGCGGGGAATGCGCGACGTCGCCACCGCGCACGTTCAGGAGCCACGCGATCGAATCGGGCAAGGTCAGCACCGCGGCGGCGATCCCGTCGGTGGCAAGGCCTTTCGCGATCTCCGCGCGCTTGTCGGCGGATGACTTCCCGGCGAACTCGGCGGGATGCGGCGCGATGGGAGCGGCAGGCACCGGCGGGCGGTCGGCCCAGATCGCGTCGATGGCGTTCGGAACCGGCACCAGCGCGGCACCCGCCTTGGCCGCTGCGGCCTTGAGGCGCGCAAGTCCGTCGGGCGTGTGCAGCCAAGGATCGTAGGCGATGCGCTCGCCGGGCTTGGCCGCCGCGGCGATCCACTCGTCGGGTGGCGTCTTGGTGAGATGGCAGATCTCGTAGAGCCGCGCGTCAACCTCGGCGCCGACCTGGAGCGTGTAGCGCCCGTCGACGAACACAGCCGCGCGCTCGGGGAGAACGATGGCCAAACCGGCCGAGCCGGTGAACCCGGTGAGGAACGCAAGCCGCTCGGCCGCGCGCGGCACATATTCGCCCTGATGCTCGTCGGCGCGCGGCACGAGGAAGCCGTGCAGTTCGGCCTGCGCGAGGGCGGCCCTGAGCGCGTTAAGACGCGCTTCCGCGGGTGCGGCCGCGGGGACTTTCTTTGGCGGGATCGGGAGCTCGGTCATCGATAGCTATGCATCAGAGGTATGGCTCACTGGGATAATGTCACGATACAACCGCTGTGACATGCTCTCAGCGCATTGCTGCAATGCAACAGTGCGCAATTTTATTTCGCACCTGCGAGACGTATCTAAGGGTCCAAGGGGACCGGAACAACCGTCCCTTCCGCATTATGAGGCAAGCCATGACCCCCACCAACGAAAAACCCTTCCTCGATGAGTTCGCCGTCTATCACGCGGCACGCCAGCTGCGCGCCAAGGCCATGGCCGAGCTGCTCGGCAAGGCCGCGAGCGGGATCAAGGGCTTGGTCAAGCGCCGCTTGCTCGACCCGCTGCGCGCCCGCGCGGAGCGCCGGCGCCAGCTCGAGGAGCTCATGAACATGGACGACCACATGCTGCGCGACCTCGGCCTGTCGCGGGCAGGCATCCGCTACGCCTTCGAGCACGGCCGCGAAGCTGAGCCGGCCAACACCAATACGCCGCTCACCAAGCCGCGCGCGGCCTGAGCGCACAACGCGTACAGCGACGCTGGACTTTCAGCGACCAGGACTCCCCCTCCCAAGCCTGGTCAGACTGGCGGCGGTCCCTACCCCCGGGACCGCCGCTTTCTTTTTCCGTGCTCGCGCTGCGCAGCAGGGGCTAAAC
>SBBV01000012.1 GCA_005240015.1 Candidatus Odyssella thessalonicensis
GCGAGAGCGAGCTGCCGAAGGCCGACCTGATCGTCTTGCCGGGCGGCTTCGCGCATGGCGACTATCTGCGCTGCGGAGCCATGGCCGCGCACTCGCCGATCATGCACGCCGTCGTCGAGCGCGCGCAGAAAGGGACGCCGGTGCTGGGCGTCTGCAACGGTTTCCAGGTGCTGACCGAGGCCGGCCTCTTGCCCGGCGCGCTGATGCGCAACGCCAGCTTGAAATTCGTCTGCCGCGACGTGCATTTGAAGGTCGAGAACAGCCAGACGCTGTTCACGAACCGCTACGAGCAGGGACAGGTCATCCGCGTGCCGGTGGCGCACGGCGACGGCAACTACTACGCCGACGAGGAGACGCTGGACCGGCTCGAAGGCGAGGGGCGGGTCGCGTTCCGCTACTGCTCGCCGGTGGGTGCCACGCCCGACAATCCCAACGGCTCCATCCGCGCCATCGCCGGCATCTACAACGAGACCAAGACCGTGCTCGGCCTGATGCCGCATCCCGAGAACGCGATCGACGCGGCGCTGGGCAGCGCCGACGGCAAGCCGCTGTTCGACGCCATCGCGGCGCACTTGTCCTGAAGGCATCATCATGAGCGTCGTCGACCGAGGCGGCTCCCGAGACGAACGGCATCCGCGGAGCCGATGGCCGGCCGACCGCTGGCGGCGGCAGGAGCGCGGGCCCGAGCCGCCGCAGCAGCAGCGATTCGGGTCGCCGACCATCACCTATCTCATCATGGCGGCGTGCATCGCCGTCTTCGCTTACGGCGAGGCCACCGGCACGAGCCGGATGCTGGTCGAGACCTACGGCTATCTTCCCGCCCGATTGAACGACGGCGAAAGCGGCGGCTATGTCGGCCTCGTCACCCACATGTTCCTGCACGGCGACTGGGTCCATCTCGCCGTGAACATGGTCGTGCTGTGGTCGTTCGGGCGCGGGCTCGAGCCGGCGATCGGCGCGGTGCGGTTCATCGTGCTCTACCTGCTGGCCGGCGTCCTCGCCGCGCTCGCGCACGGCTTCCTCACCGAGCCGTCGAACGTGATTCTGATCGGCGCCAGCGCCGCCATCGCGGGCGTGGTCGGCGCGGCCGCGACCGCGGCGCCGCGCATGCCGGTGATCTTCGTGATTTTCCCGATGCCGTTGTGGATCGCCGTGATCGCGCTGGTCGGCCTGCACATCGCGGCGATCGCGTTCGACTGGGAGCCGGGCATCGCGTGGCACGCGCATCTCGCCGGCCTCGCGGTGGGCGCGATCCTCTATCCGTTGCTGCGCCGTCGCCCGTCCTATTAGAACGTCCCTATGAAGTCGACGGAACGCACGGCCGACGCCGCTCTCGCTGCCGAATACGGCTTGAAGCCCGAGGAGTATGAAACTCTGCTCGGCATCTTGGGCCGCACGCCGAGCCTCACCGAGCTCGGCATCTTCTCGGTGATGTGGTCGGAGCACTGCTCCTACAAGTCCTCGCGCATCCACCTCAAGAAGCTGCCGACCAGGGCGCCCTGGGTGATCCAGGGGCCGGGCGAGAACGCGGGCGTCATCGACATCGGCGGCGGGCTCGCAGCCGTGTTCAAGATCGAGAGCCACAATCACCCGTCCTTCATCGAGCCCTATCAGGGGGCGGCCACCGGCGTCGGCGGCATCCTCCGCGACGTGTTCACCATGGGTGCGCGGCCGATCGCGATCATGAACGCGCTGCGCTTCGGCGAGCCGGCTCATCCCAAGACCAAGCACCTCGTCGCCGGCGTCGTCGCCGGCATCGGCGGCTACGGCAATTGCATGGGTATTCCGACCGTGGGCGGCGAGACCGAGTTCCACGCCTCCTACAACGGCAATATCCTCGTCAACGCGATGACGGTCGGCATCGCTCCAGCCAACCGCATCTTTTATGCGAAGGCCGCCGGCGTCGGGAATCCGGTCGTGTATGTCGGCTCCAAGACCGGCCGCGACGGCATCCACGGCGCCACGATGGCGTCGGCCGAATTCGACGAGAAATCCGAGGAGAAGCGCCCGACCGTGCAGGTCGGCGATCCCTTCACCGAGAAGCTCCTGCTCGAGGCCTGCCTCGAGCTGATGGCGACCGACGCGATCGTGTCGATCCAGGACATGGGTGCGGCCGGCCTCACCTCGTCCTCGGTCGAAATGGCGGGGAAGGGCGGGCTCGGCATCGAGCTCGACATCGACAAGGTGCCGATGCGCGAGACCGGCATGTCGGCCTACGAGGTCATGCTCTCCGAGAGCCAGGAGCGCATGCTGATGATCGTGAAGCCGGGGCGCGAGAACGTGGCGCGCCGCATCTTCGAGAAGTGGGAGCTCGATTTCGCGATCGTGGGACGGCTCACCGATACCGGGCGGCTCGTCGTCAAGCGCGCCGGCAAGATCGAGGCCGACATTCCGGTCGATCCGCTCGTCGCGAAGTCGCCGCTCTACGATCGCAAGTGGGAGCCGACGCCGAAGCAGCCCGTCATCGACGCGCGCAACCTGAAAGCGCCGATGAATCCGGGCGAAGCGTTGGTGAAGCTCATGTCCGCGCCCAACTTCGCGAGCAGGCGCTGGGTGTGGGAGCAATACGACCATCTCGTGCGCGGCCAGACCGTCGAGCGCCCCGGCGGCGATGCCGGCGTGGTGCGCATCGCCGGCACCGAGAAGGCGCTCGCGATCTCGACCGACTGCACGCCGCGCTATTGCCTCGCCGATCCGCGGGAGGGCGGCCGGCAGGCCGTCGCCGAGTGCTGGCGTAACCTGATCGCGGTCGGCGCGCGGCCGCGTGCGGTTACCAACAACCTCAATTTCGGCAATCCCGAGCGGTCGCCGATCATGGGCCAGCTCGTCGGCTGCATCGAGGGCATGGCCGAGGCCTGCGCGGCGCTCGACTTTCCGGTCATCTCCGGCAACGTCTCGCTCTACAACGAGACCAACGGCAAGGCGATCATGCCGACGCCGGTGATCGGCGGCGTGGGCCTGCTCGAGGATTGGCGCACGCATGTGAGCGCGGGCCTGACGGCGCCGGGCGAGACGCTGGTGCTCATCGGCGCCACGCGCGGCTGGCTCGGCGCCTCGGCCTATCTCCGCGACATCCTGGGACGTGAGGAAGGTGCGCCGCCGCCGGTCGACCTCGGCGCCGAGCGCCGCAACGGCGAGTTCGTGCTGAGCCTCGGCGCCTCGCGCTGGGTGAGCGCCTGCCACGACCTTTCGGACGGCGGCTTGGCCGTCGCTGCCGCCGAGATGGCGCTCGCCGGCAACACCGGCTGCCGGATCGACGCGGCGCAAGGCCTCGCGGCCGAGGCCTGGCTCTTCGGCGAGGACCAGGCGCGCTATCTGCTCTCGACCAAGGCGCCGGACCTCGTTCTCGCAGCGGCCGCCGCGCGCGGCGTGCCCGCGACAATTGTGGGCCGCACCACGGCCGACGGCGCGTTGACCCTGCCCGGCGCCAACCCTATATCGCTGGCCGAGTTGCGCCGGGCCCATGAATCCTGGCTTCCCGAGTACATGGCAGAGTGAGGTTCGCCGCATGGCAATGGACGCCAACGAGATCGAGCGCCTGATCAAGGCCTCGTTCCCGGACGCCACGGTCGAGATCGTCGATCTCGCCGGCGACGGCGACCACTACAAAGCCATCGTCACCTCCGCCGCGTTCCGGGGGAAGTCCCGGGTCCAGCAGCATCAGATGGTTTACGCCGCCTTGAAGGGCAACATGGGCGGCACGCTGCACGCGCTGCAGCTGACCACCCAGGTGCCCGCCGACGCTTGAGAAGCCGAGAGGGCTCGGCTAGGAATCGAGCACCGCCTGCACCCGAAAGGAACCGCCATGGCCAACGTCAGCGAGCAGATCAAGAAGGACATCCACGAGAACGACGTCGTCCTCTACATGAAGGGCACGCCGGTGCAGCCGATGTGCGGCTTCTCCGCGATGGCGGTGCAGATCCTCTCGCACATGGGCGTCAAGTTCAAAGGCGTGAACGTGCTCGAGGATCCGACCCTGCGCCAGGGCATCAAGGAATTCGCCAACTGGCCGACCATCCCGCAGCTCTACGTCAAGGGCGAGTTCGTCGGCGGCTGCGACATCATGCGCGAGATGTACGAATCGGGCGAGCTCGAAGAGCTCATGAAGAGCAAGAAAGTCGCGGTCAGCGCCTAGCTCGATATCCCCTATGCGCGCGGAAGGCGCACGGCGGAAAGCGGCCGTGCGCCTTCGCCGTTTCTGGGGTGCTCTGCTGTTGACGGCGCTGCCGCTTGCGGCGCCGGGTGCCGACCCGCCGTCCGACGCGGCGGTTCTCGATGCCTTTGCCCGGATCGCGTTCGGCAACGAGCTCGTCGCCGAGGCCGATCC
>SBBV01000449.1 GCA_005240015.1 Candidatus Odyssella thessalonicensis
GGGCCTGCGGGCCGTCGCGCTTGGTTCCTCCCGGGCCGGTTCAAGTTCTGCCCGGCATGCGGCGAATACCACTCCGACTCTACACGCGACATCAATCGCCTCGCTTCGCTGAGCGCCGAAGGCCGCAGCTCGGCGACGACGATCATGATCGCGTCGATCCTGCGCTGGATGAACGATTCGGGACAGAACATCCCCGAGGCCACGCGGAAGCTGCTGGCGTTCACCGACAATCGGCAGGATGCTGCGCTGCAGGCGGGGCACTTCAACGATTTCGTTTTCGTGACGCTGCTGCGCGGCGCCATTCTCGCGGCCCTGCATGAGTCGGGCCCTGCGGGCCTGCAGGAGGACCAGGCAGGGCAGACGATTCAGCGGATGCTCGGCTTCGTAGCGGCGAATACGGCCCGCCGGGTCGAGTGGCTGATCGAGCCCGAGCTCAAGGGCGCCGGCCTGCTCAACGCCGAAAAGACGATGCGGGAAGCTCTGACGCATCGCTTCTGGATCGATCAGCGTCGCGGCTGGCGCTTCACCAATCCCAATCTGGAGCAGCTGGGACTCATCGCGGCCCGCTATACCGCGCTCGACGAGCTCGCTGCCGACGACAAGGAGTTCGAAGGCTTTTCGCTGTTACGCGCCGCGTCAATCGAAGAGCGCCGCGCCGCCCTGATCGTGATATTCGATGCAATGCGGAAGAGCCTTGCCGTCGAGTGCGATGCGCTGGACCGAGTCAAAATTGAAAGCTTGGCGGCGCGAATGCGCGGCGTGATCAAGTCGCCATGGGCGCTCGATGAAGACCGCTTCCTGGCCGCCCCCGTGTTCTTGCCGAGACCACCGAGCCGCCGTGAGATATCGGCGAAAGACGAGGCGCTGATCTTGCGCGGCAGTTCTGCGAGCGCCGTTGGGCGCCAACTGCGCGCATTGACGTTTGCCGGCGATCGTCCGTCCGTAAAGCAGGTCGTCGAGATCATCGAAACGCTGCTCGCGGCAGCCGGGCGTTATGGATTGGTAACGCCGGCCGTGTCTGCGGTCGGCGGTGATGGCTGGCGGCTGGTTTCCTCCGCCATTTCTTTCGTGAGGGCCGCGAACGCTGAGCCGGAGCGTCAAAACCCATTCTTCCGTGAGCTCTACGGCCAGATTGCCGGGCTGCTGCGCGAAGGCGGAGCTGCGCTCTTCGGCTTCGAGAGCCGCGAGCACACGGCGCAGGTGGAAGGTGATCTTCGGGAACTGCGCGAAGCGCGATTTCGCTATGGGCCGGACGACCGGAAGACCTTGATCGACGAGCGCGACAAGCTGCGCGAGCTGCGCGAAGACGGCCGCTTCCTTCCCACGCTGTTCTGCTCGCCGACCATGGAGCTCGGCGTCGACATATCGTCGATGAACGTCGTCTACCTGCGCAACATCCCGCCCACGCCGGCCAATTACGCCCAGCGCAGTGGCCGGGCGGGACGCAGCGGGCAAGCCGCACTGATCGTCACCTATTGCGCAGCACAGAGCCCGCACGACCAGTATTACTTCCAGCGCCCGAGCGCGATGGTCGACGGCATCGTCGTTCCGCCCGCGATCGATCTCCGCAATCCCGAGCTGATCGACAGCCACCTCCAGGCCGAGTGGCTCGCCGCGAGCGGCGTGGCGCTTGCCGCATCGATTGCCGATAACCTCGACATGACGGCAGCGGGCAAGCCGCTCTTGCCGCACCACTGGCAGGCAGTGTGTTCGCCGGAAACGCAGGCCGAGGCCACGAAGCGGATCACCGCCGTGCTCGACGCGGTCGCGCGGGACTACGGCGCGGCGCCGCCCGAATGGTTTGCCGGTGTGGACCAGGCGACGACGCGAAGTCTGGGGTTCGCACCGCAGCGCTTTGCGAGCGCGTTCGACCGCTGGCGCGATCTCCTAGCCGCGGCCGAGCGCCAGGTCGAGGATGCGACGCGCACGCTCAACGACTATTCGATTTCCCCCGACGAACGCCGCGCCGCCGAGGCACGACTCGCGTCCGGCAACGTGCAGCGGCGCTTGCTGTTGCGCGGCGGCGAGGGCCAGAATTCGGACTTCTACGTTTACCGCTATCTTGCGACCGAGGGCTTCCTCCCCGGATACAATTTCCCGCGCCTGCCGCTGATGGCATTCGTGCCGGGCGGGCAAGGCGGCAAGGGTCAGCGTTATCTCCAGCGCGCGCGGTTCCTCGCGATCTCGGAGTTCGGCCCGGGCAGCCTCGTCTACCACGAGGGCCAAGCCTATCGGGTCGACCGCGCCTTGTTGCGCGATGCCGGCGGCGGTCCGGACGGGCTGCTTCCAACCTTCAGCACAGCGATCTGCCCGGTCTGCGGCGCCGCTCACGACGGTGAGGCGCCGGAACGCTGCCACGTTTGCGAGAATCCGCTGAGCGGCTCGAACATTACGCGCGATCTCTACCGCATCGAGAACGTCGGAACACGCCCGGTCGAGCGCATCACGGCCAACGACGAGGAACGCCGCCGCCAGGGCTACGATCTGCAGACGACGTTTTCGTTCCGCCAGGCTGCCGATTTCAAGTCGCGTATGGTGGAGGATGGCGACGGCGAGCTCCTGTCGGCGGCGTTCGCGCCGGCGACGCTGGTGCGCCGGATCAATCGCGGCCTGCGCCGACGCAAGCCCGAATCAGGCATCGGCTTCGTCATCGATCCCAAGAGTGGATATTGGGCGGGTACGAATTCCGATGGTGATGACGGGCCGAACCCGCTCAAAACGCGGCAGCGGATCACGCCCGTCGTCGAGGATCGCAAGAACGCGCTGCTGGTGCGCTTCCCGCCCGAATGGATCGCGGCCGGCAGCGATGATTCACTCTCGATCATTGCCACGATCCAGCACGCGCTCGCGCGCGGTGTCGAGGGCGTGTACCAACTGGAGGAGGCCGAAATTCTCGTCGAGCCGACGCCCTCGCGTACCGATCGCCGCGCTTTGCTGTTTTACGAAGCGGCCGAGGGCGGCGCCGGCGCCCTCTCGCGGCTCATCGAAGACAAGGACGGTTTCCGAAAGGTCGCGGAGGCGGCGCTTGAGATCATGCACTACGACCTCAAGAGCCTGCCGGACGCCAAGGACAAGGGTCCCTCTGCATTGCGCAACGTCGAGGGCACGCCGTGCGTGGCGGGCTGCTATCGCTGCCTGCTCTCCTACTTCAACCAGCCGGACCACACGCTGATCGATCGCCGCCGCGAGGCCGTGATCGCCTTCCTTGTGCGGCTCGCTTTCGCCGATGTGAAGCGCGCGCCGGCGACGGCGGCGCCACTGCCAGGGCTCGACGGATGCCCGCCGGCCGACGCGGAGCCGCTCGCGCTCGACGGCTATCGTGTCGATTATGTCTGGCGCCGGGCGCGCGTGGCGGCTGCCGAGCAGGCTACGGCGCCTCGGGACCTCGGCGATCGGCTGGCCGCGAAGGGGATCGAGCTCGTGATCCTGCCCGAAGGCGCCGCCGAACGCCGCGAAGCGATGACGAAGCTCGTCGGCTTGCTTGGCGGGGTGACGGCATGACGAGCGAGGTCGGATTTGCGCCGGGCGAGCTGATCCAAGCCCGCGGCCGGGAGTGGATCGTGATTGCCGGCGGGCCGTCCTTGCGCATCCGGCCGCTCACAGGATCGGAACTGGAGATCGAAACGCTTATTCCCGAGCTCGAATCCGAGCCCATCCGCTACGTCGCCTTCGATCCGCCCGATATCGCGCGCACGGGCGGGCGCGAGGCGGCCCAGCTCCTCCGGGACGCCCTGCGACTCTCATTGCGCCGGGGCGCCGGGCCGTTTCGCGGCGCCGGTCGCATAAACTTCGAGCCGCGCGCCTATCAACTCGCGCCGTTGATGATGGCGCTGCGCCAGGAGACCGCGCGGCTGCTGATCGCCGACGATGTTGGCATCGGCAAGACCATCGAGGCGGGCTTCATTCTCCGCGAGTATCTCGATCGTGGCGAGATCGAGCGGTTTGCCGTTCTCTGCCCGCCGCACCTCGTCGATCAGTGGACCGGCGAGCTCGATGCCAAGTTCGCGATGGGTGCAACGCCGGTGACCGCATCCGCCGCGGCGCGACTGGAGCGCGACCTGCCGAACACGGTCAGCGTCTTCGAGGCGCACCCGTTCACCGTGGTCAGCCTCGACTTCATCAAGAGCCCGCGCAGGTTCAACGATTTTCTGCGCGCCTGTCCCGAGATGGTCGTGGTCGACGAAGCCCACGCGGCCGTCACCGGCGGCAAGAGCCGCCACCTACGGTTCGATCTGTTGAAGCAGCTCGCCGCGGATCAGACGCGGAATTTGCTGTTGCTGACGGCAACGCCCCATTCCGGCGACGACGAGGCGTTCCACAATCTCCTGAGCCTTCTCGATCCGAGTTTTCTGCGCTTGCGGGAATCGAGCAAGGACGAGCACCGAGCGCTGCGCGAGAGGCTCGCCGGCTATTTCATCCAGCGCCGCCGCCGTGACATCGATGCCTGGCGCGAGCCCGGCCTGTTCCCGCAACGCGAGACGACCGAGCTCAAATATCGCCTCACCGGCGAGTATGAGCGATTCTATGGCGCGGTGCTCGACTATTGCGCCGAGGTGGTCGAGGCCGAGCAGGGCGATTTGCGCAAACGCCTCGCTTTCTGGGGCACTTTGGCCCTGATGCGCTGCGTCAGTTCGAGCCCCGCCGCCGCCGTGCGCGCACTCCGGACC
>SBBV01000478.1 GCA_005240015.1 Candidatus Odyssella thessalonicensis
CGCGAGCTTCCTGAAGTCGCCGCGCCTGCACTGACGGCTTCTGCCGCGCCGGCCTCCCGCTGGTGCCGGTCTTGGTGAGCGAATCGAGGATCGGCGGCAGCAGATCGATCGGCACGATCATGTTGCCTTCGGCCTTGGTGTCGCCGCCCCGCGCCTGCTGCACGTAGAGCGAGCCGATGCCGTAGAGCTTGCCGTCGGGTCCGAGGAGGCCCGTGCCGCCCCAATGCGGATGCGCCGGCGTCGTGAAGATCGCCTCGTCGAGCACGTATTCCCAATAGCCGGCGAACTCGCGCTTGCCGACCACCTTGGCCGAGAGCGCACGCCGCCGCCCGCCGGCGCCGGCGACGATCACCGACGAGCCCACGGCGAGATCGCGCGTCCGCCCGAACTGCAACGGGGCCGCATCGAGCGGGCCCAGCGCCTGAACGAGGCCGAACCCCGTCTCGAAATCGTAGGCGACGAGATGCGCAGGCACGACCTTGCCCGAGTTCTGGCCGAGCCAGATGTGCTCGGCCTCGGTCACGAGATAGCCGATGGTGAGGACGAGGCCCGAGCGGTCGATCATCACGCCGTTGCCGGCGCGTTCGGTGCCGAGGATCGGGGCGGTGAAGGCGTCGGCCGGGATTTCGGCGGAGAGGCTCACGACCGCGTCGAGCGCGTTGCCGACGTCGAACGCCCAGCCTTCGGTCCGGGGACGCAACGGCTCCGGAAATTCCCAATCGCCGAGATCGCTCATGCTCGCTCCTGCGCCGCTTCCGCGCCCGCCCGAGTCAACGCGATTCCGTCCGGCAACGCAAGCGACAGGGGCGGGGGGTCAATGCTATGCAATGTTGCCTCGATTCGCGCTCCTTCAAGCCCGGAATGGCGCCAAGATGAAACGTGACAAGCGGGCGCGCATTCCACGCACGGTTTGGGCATTGGGCGTCGTCTCGATGCTCATGGACATCTCGTCCGAGATGATCCACGCGCTGCTGCCGGTGTTCATGGTCTCGACGCTGGGCGCCAGCGCGGTGGCGGTGGGTTTGGTCGAAGGGATCGGCGAGGCCACGGCCTCCATCGTGCGGCTGTTCTCGGGCGCCTTGAGCGACCGGCTCGGCAAGCGCAAGGGTCTGGCCGTCTTCGGTTATGGGCTTGGGGCGCTGGCGAAGCCGTTGTTCGCCGTGGCGCCCTCGGTCGGCTGGGTGCTGGCCGCGCGCTTCACCGACCGTGTCGGCAAGGGCATCCGCGGCGCGCCGCGCGATGCCCTCATCGCCGACGTGACGGCGGCAGAGCAGCGCGGCGCCGCCTACGGCCTCCGCCAGGCGCTCGACACGGTAGGCGCGCTGGCCGGGCCGCTGCTCGCGATCGGGCTCTTGGCCCTCTTCGCCGGCGAGATGCGCGCCGTGTTCTGGTGCGCGATCATTCCCGGCGCGGCCGCCGTCGCGGTGCTGATCCTTTTCGTGCACGAGCCCGCGCGGGCGGCTTGCGTAGTGGCGCTTGGCGAGCGCCTGCGGCTGCGCTGGCACGATCTTGCCGCTCTCGGCCGCGCATTCTGGGCGGTGGCGCTGCTTGGCGTGGTTTTCACCTTGGCGCGCTTCAGCGAGGCGTTTCTCGTGCTGCGCGCGGAAAAGGTGGGCCTTGCGCTGGCCTGGGTGCCGCTCGTGCTCGTGGTCATGAGCGCGGTCTACGCAGCCACCGCCTATCCGGCCGGCGCGCTCTCGGACCGAGTCGATCGTCGCGTGATCTTGGCGGCCGGACTCGTCGTGCTGATCGGCGCGGATATCGTCCTCGCCCTCGCAACGAATGTCGTCGTCGCCTTCGCAGGCATTGCGCTCTGGGGCCTGCATATGGGCCTCACCCAGGGTCTGCTGTCGGCCCTGGTCGCCGACACGGCGCCGCCCGAGCGGCGTGCGACCGCGTTCGGCTGGTTCAGCCTCATCTCCGGCATCGTGCTGCTGTTCGCGAGCCTCATCGCCGGCGCGCTGTGGGAGTGGGTCGGGCCGGCCGCCACGTTCCATGCCGGCGCGGTCTTTGCCGCGCTCGCGTTGGCCGGTTTCATCGCGTGGCTCGTGCGCCGGCCGGCCTAGTTTTTTCCGCCGCTCACGCGGAGGTGATCGATCATTCCACGAACACATGGCTGCCGCGCACGGCGTGCCTCCTGAATCCCGCCACGGTCCGGCCTAGCATGGCGCTCGGTGTCCGGCGCTGGCCGGGCCGTCGTGGGAGGAAGTCATGGCGCAACTCAATGTGAACGGCCGCGTGGTCGACGTGGACGTCGAGCCCGACACGCCCTTGCTCTGGGCGCTGCGCGACAATCTCGGGCTCACCGGCACCAAATATGGCTGCGGCATCGCCCAGTGCGGGGCGTGCACGGTGCACATCGACGGGGCCGCGATGCGCTCCTGCGCGGTCACCGTCAAGGACGCGGCCGGCAAGAAGGTCACCACGATCGAGGGGCTCGCGCCCGACGGCCGGCTGCACAAGGTGCAGCAGGCCTGGATCGAGGCGCAGGTGCCGCAATGCGGCTACTGCCAGACCGGCATGATCATGGCCGTGGCGGCGCTGCTCGAGAGCAAGCCCAAGCCGAGCGACGCCGACATCGACGCCGCCATCACCAATATCTGCCGCTGCGGAACCTATGCGCGCGTGCGCAAGGCCATCCACCGCGCGGCCCAGGCCTGAGGGAGGATGCGATGAACGCGATCATGCCGAAGCTCTCGCGCCGCGTCTTCGTCGTCACCGCCGCCGCTGCCGGCGGCGGGTTTGCCCTCGGCTTCCACGTACCGGGCGCACTGCGCACGGCGCACGCGTCGGCCAAAGGGCCTGAGGTCACGGCCTGGGTCGTCATCGAGCCCGACGACACGGTGACGATCCGCGTCGCCCGCTCGGAGATGGGGCAGGGCACCCTCACCGGCCTTTGCCAGCTCGTGGCCGAGGAACTCGAATGCGATTGGAGCAAGGTCAAAGCCGAGTTCGCGTCGACCAACGAGAACATCAAGCGCAAGCGCGTCTGGGGCACGATGGCCACCGGCGGCAGCCGCGGCATCCGCGACTCGCAAACCTATGTGCGGCAGGCCGGCGCGGCCGCGCGCGAGATGCTGGTCGCGGCCGCGGCGGCACGCTGGAAGGTCGCGGCGAGCGAATGCGAAGCGCAGAAGAGTCTGGTCATGCACAAGCCGAGCGGCCCCACGCTGCGGTACGGCGAGCTGGCCGGTGACGCCGCCAAGCTCGAGCCGCCGAAGAGCGTGAAGCTCAAAGACCCCAAGGACTGGAAGGTCGCCGGCAAGGCAGTGCCGCGGCTCGACATTCCGGACAAGGTGATGGGCAGGCCGGTGTTCGCGATCGACACGCGGCTTCCGAACATGGCCTATGCCGCGGTCAAGCACTGTCCGGTGTTCGGCGGCAAAGCGGGATCGGTCGACGAAGCCGCGATCAAGGACATGAAGGGTGTCTTGAAGGTCGTGCACCTCGGCAATGCGGTCGCAGTCGTGGCCGACAGCTATTGGCGCGCCAAGCAGGCGGTCGAGAAGCTGCCGGTCACCTGGGCGGAGACCGAGAAGAACGCCAAGGTTTCGAGCGCCTCGATCCGCGAATTCTTGAAGAGCGGCCTGGGCGCGGAGAACATCCCGCTCGCGCGCAACGACGGCGACGCCAAGGCCGAGCTGGCCAAGGCCGCGAAGATCATCGAAGCGGAATACGAGGCGCCGTTCCAGAACCACGCGCCGATGGAGCCGCAGAACTGCACCGCGTCGGTCACCGCCGATCGCGTCGACATCTGGGTCCCGACGCAGAACAGCGAGGCCTCGGCGGCCGCGGCCGCGTCGGCCTCGGGCATACCGCTCGACAAGATCGAGGTGCACAAGACGATGCTGGGCGGCGGCTTCGGGCGCCGCGGCGCGTTCCAGGAGCCGGTGCGCGAGGCCGTGCTGATCGCCAAGGCGGCGGGCCGGCCGGTGCAGCTGATCTGGTCGCGCGAGGAAGACATGCAGCACGGCCGCTACCGGCCGGTCAGCATGTCGCGCCAGCGCGCGGCGCTCGCCGCCGACGGCCTGCCGGTCGCGTGGACCTTCCGCCTCAGCGGCCACTCGATCATGGCGTCGGTTCGCCCCGACTCGATCAAGAACGGCGTCGATCTTCACTTTCTCGCCGGGCTCTACGACGGCACCTATGCAGTGCCGAACTTCGAGCTCAGCTACGCCATGCGCAACACGCATGTGCCGGTGGGGTTCTGGCGCGCGGTCAACAGCAATCAGAACGCGTTCTATCGCGAGTGCTTCGTCGACGAGCTGGCGCACGCGGCCGGGCAAGATCCCTATCAATACCGGCGCAAGATGCTGCAGCACGAGAAAGGCCGGCGCGATCTCGCCGTGCTCGACGCCGCGGCCAAGAAAGCGGAATGGGAGAAGCCGCCCGCGGCGGGCGTCCACCGGGGCATCGCCGTCTACGCCTCCTACGGCAGCTACGCGGCCGGCGTCGTCGAGATCGCGATGGACGGCGGCGAGGTGAAGCTCAGGCGCGTCGTCATCGCGCTCGATTCCGGGCACGTGGCCTCGCCCGACGGCGTCGTGGCGCAGATCGAGGGCTCGGTCGTGTGGGCGCTCTCCGCCACGCTGTTCGGCGAGATCACGATCAGGGACGGGCGCGTGGAGCAGAGCAATTTCCACGACTATCCGATGCTGAGGCTCGACCGCATGCCCGTGGTCGAGGCCGTGCTCGTGCCCTCGGGCGGGTTCTGGGGCGGCGCCGGCGAGCCTGCGGTGCCGCCGGTGGCGCCGGCGTTGGTCAACGCGGTCTTCGCCGCGACCGGCAGGCGCATCCGCTCGCTGCCGCTGACCCGGCACGGATTGGTGAAGGCCTAGCGGGTTTGGCGGCGAGAGGCGGGCGCTCGCGCACGTGAAGGTGCGCCGTGGAACAATCTCGCGGGCGGGGCGTCTCCCTGCTATCTTCATCCGCCCATGAAACGGAGACGATCAACCCCCGCGCGCACGACCCGGCGGCGCTTTGTCGCCGGGGCGGCGGCAAGCGCGCTCGCCGCGCCGGTCCTGTTCGGTGGCGCCGGCGCCGACGCGGCCCAGGCCGATCTCGAAGCGGCGATCCGCAAGATCACCAAGGGCGCCCAGCCCAAGGGCGACCGCGTGAAGGTCGACGCGCCGCCGCTCGCCGAGACCGGCACGGCGGTGCCCGTGACCGTCACCGTCGACAGCCCGATGACCGAGAGGGATCGCGTGGTCGCGATCCACATCCTGCTCGAGCAGAACCCGGAGCCCGAAGCCGGGCGCTTCGCGCTCGGCCCGCGCTGCGGCAAGGCCGAGATCGCGACGCGCGTGCGCATGCTGGCGCCGCAGCACGTCTACGGCCTGGCCGAGATGAGCGACGGCAGCTTCTGGATCGGCAGCATCCATGTCGAGGTGACGCTCGCCGCCTGTGTGGAGATCGACGTCCGATGACCGCCCGTGTCCGCGTCCCCAAGCAGGTCAAGCGCAGCGAAGTCGTCGAAATCCGAACGCTGCTCGAGCATCCCAACGAATCCGGCTGGCGCCGCGACGAGGAAGGTAAAATCTACCCGCGCAACATCGTGACGCGCTTCGTCTGCACCTATGGCGGCGTCGAAGTCGTCCGCGGCGATCTAGAGCGCGGGATTTCGCGCAATCCTTACTTTTCGTTCTGGCTCCGCGCCGAGGAGAGCGGCGAGCTCGTCTTCCGCTGGCAGGACGAGAGCGGCGCCGTGTTCGTGGAAAAGGCGCGGCTCGAGGTGGTCTGAATCCTCGCGTTATCATTGTCCCGTCATCCTGAGCGAAGCGAAGGATCTGACTTCATCCGTCGACAGCGTGCGCGCGGAGGTTAGATCCTTCGCTGCGCTCAGGATGACGGTGAGGGCGCCGCGGCTATGGCTTCAGCACCACCTTCCCCATCGCCTTCCGCTCCTCGACGAACCGGTGCGCTTGGGCTGCCTCCGCAAGCGGCAAGCGGGCGGCGATCGCGGGTTGGGCGCGGCCGCTCGCCAGCATCTCGATCGCCTGCTCCATCGCCTCGCGCCTGGGCTCGGGCCAGTGGTCGAGCGTGTGCATGGTGAAGCAGCGCACCGCCGGGCTCGCCTCGAGATTGGCCCGCATCGCGGCGAAGAGATCGCCCTCGGGCATGCCGCCCAGCACCGCATAGGAGACGACCATGCCGAGCGGAGCCAGCAGCTTGAGGTCTTCGGCAAAATTCTTGCCGGCGATGTGATCGAACACGATGTCGGCGCCGCGACCCTGGGTCAGAGACTTGACGCGCTCGACCACGTTCTCGGCGCGGTGGTCTATGGCGGCTATTGCGCCGCGCGCTTTCACGAATGCGCATTTCCCGCCGCCGCCGGCGACGCCGATGGCGTCGGCGCCGGCAAGCCGCGCCACATCGATGAGCGCCGTGCCGACGCCGCCCGCGGCACCCAGTACCACGACGGTCTTCGGCTCGACGCCGCGCGCGGCGCGGTGCAGCAAGAGCCAGGCGAGCTGGTAGTTGGTGAGCGCCACCGCCTCGTCGAAGTCGATGCCCTCGGGCAGCGGCCAGACCGCGTCCTCGGGCGCCGCCACGTATTCGGCATAGAGCCCGCCGCGATTGCCGAGATCGTAGCCGGCGACGAACACCTTCTGTCCGGCGCTGAGCTTCCGGACACCGGCGCCGACCGCGGCGACCTGCCCGCTCATCTCGTTGCCCGGCACGAACGGAAGCTGCGGCATCCAGCGATAGCGCCCGGTGCGGATCAGCAGGTCGAAGTAGTTGACGCCGATCGCCCGTGCGCGCACCAGCACCTCGCCGGCCGCGGGCTCGGGATTCGGCAGATCGACGTGCTCGAGCACCTCGGCGCCGCCGGTGCGGCTGATGCGGATCGCTTTCATGGCGGTTCGCTCCCTCGCTCTCGCGCGCAACATAGCCAAGCCGGCGCGATCCCGTCAGCGGGTTCCGGCGGTGTCGCGATAGAAAGCGTAAGGGCCGATGCGTGCCGTGAGGATCGGCGCATGCGAAGGTGCGTCTGCGCCGAGCGGCACGGCGCAATGCGCGCCCATGCCGGGATCGGGACCGGCGCCGGCAAGCGCGCGCGC
>SBBV01000410.1 GCA_005240015.1 Candidatus Odyssella thessalonicensis
AGCGCGGCGCCATCTCGGCGGGGTCGGACGTGTAGCCCTTCTCCCCCACCGCCGCCTTGATGCGGGCAAAGGCGTGGTCCGCCGCCGGCGGGCGGGTCGCGGCATGCTTGGGACGCGTCTCGTTCATGTCGCAGATTTAGTCGAGACCGGCGGGGGAAGCCAGGAGGCGTGCGCATGCGCGCCGCGGGTTCGGGCCTTGTTCTCCCTGGCCTTTCGGGTGCGGGCGGCTATCGTCTGGCGCCCCCGGGGAAAGAGGCTCGCCCATGCTCCGCCGCCCGGCACGCGTGCTCCTCGCCGCGGTCGTATCGTTGTTTCCCGCGCTGCCCGCCCAGGCCGAGGTGTGCACCGATCGCCCCGGCGGCCAATACGCCTCCAACCACACCGTCTGCGTGAGCTCGGTCTTGAAGCCGCAAGGCGCCAACACCTATGGGCCCGAGAACCTCATGGGCGAGTCCGCGGCGGCGTGGTGCGAGGGTTCCCCCGGCGGCGGCCAGGGCGAATACATCCGCATCGCCTATGCCGAGCCGGTGACCTTCAAGACCCTGCTGATCGGCAACGGCTACGCCAAATCGCGCCGCACGTTCCGCACCAACCTGCGCGCCCGCACCGTGCGCATCGAAACCGGCGACGGGCTGAGCTTCTCCACCCGGGTCAAGGATACGGACGAGGTGCAGCGCATCCGCCTGGCGCGGGTCGTGAAGACGAACGTCGTAAGGCTGACCATCGTCGACGTCTACGGCACCGACAAGCAAGAGGATCTCTGCATGCACTTTTTCGCGCCCGACTTCGAGGAGATGGATCGGGATAATCAGTAATCGGCCTCGCCGGAACTGGACAACAGCCGCGAACGCCGCCATCTATGGCGGCGCGATTTCGCGGGAGAGCATCGTGCCACCGAAGACGCCACGCCGGCGGCGGACGCAGGAGGAGCGCAGCGCGGAGACGCGCCGGCGCCTGCTCGAGGCCACGATCGATCTCCTGATCGAGCGCGGCTATGCGCGCCTCACCACCGCCGATATCGCCCGGCGTGCCGGCGTCTCCAATGGCGCGCGCGTGCACCATTTCCCGACCAAGGAAGCGCTGGTCGTGGCCGCGAACCGGGACCTTTACGACAATGCGGTCTCGCTCGGCACGGCGCGGTCCAAGAGCGCGCGCCGCTCCAAGCATCCGATCAAGGACTGCTTCGACGATCTCATCTCGCTCTACTTCGGCCGCTGGTTCCTGGGCTCGCTCGACGCGGTGGTGGCGGCGCGCACCGACAGGCGCCTGGCGCAAAAGCTCCGTCCCATCATCGCCGACTACCACGACAGCATCCGGCGCGTTTGGACCGCCGCCTTCGTCGACGCCGGCTTCGGGGCGGCAGAGGCGGAGGAGGTCTACGAGGTGGTGCTGCACACGGTGCGCGGCATGGCGCTCACTTCGGTGCGGCAGCCGCGCCCGCGGGTGAACGCGGCGCTGGTGACACGCATGATCGGGATGCTCGAGGCCCGCCGCGGCTGAGGCTGGGCAATTCCGGCAATAAACAAACAGAGCGCTCGTTTTGTTTCTATTGACGCGCGCTCCAGCCGCTCCCATAGTCATGGCAAGCCGCCGCGATCGCAGGCGGGCGGCAGCTCAAAGATCACGGGAGGAACACATGGCCGCGTCTCGCACGCTTTGCCTCGCCGCCGCCGTTGTCGCGCTGGCGGGTCCCGCCGCCGCACAGGACGTCCGCGCCGGACAAGAGGTCCGGGTCGGCTTTCTCAACACGTTCACCGGCGGCGGCGCGGTGATCGGCGAGGAGATGAAGAAGGCCTGGGAGCTGGCGCTCGAGCACCTCGGCGGCAAGCTCGGCGGCTTGAAGGCGCTGACCTTCTACGGCGACGACCAGCTCAAGCCCGAGGCCGGCATCGCGGCGGTCGAGAAGTTCCTGCGGCAGGACAAGGTCCACTTCGTCGCCGGGCCGATCTGGTCGAACGTGATGATCGCGGTCAAGGACCGCGTCCTCACCTCCAACGCCATTCTCGTCAGCACGAATGCCGGTCCCTCGCAGCTCGCCGGCAGGGAATGCAGCCTCTACTTCTTCTCGACCTCGTGGCAGGGCGACCAGGTGCCCGAGGCGATGGGGCACCTGATGAACGGCGAGAACCTGAAGGACGTGCTGCTGATGGCGCCCAATTATCAAGCGGGCAAGGACGTGCTCGCCGGGTTCGAGCGCTTCTACAAGGGGAAGGTGAGCGAGCGGATCCTGTTCAAGCTCGGCACCACCGATTACCAGGCCGAGTTCGCCTCGATCCGGGCCAAGAAGCCGGGCGCCGTGTTCGTGTTCGCGCCCGGCGCCATGGGCACGGCGTTCATGAAGCAGTGGGCGGCCGCCGGCCTCGGCAAAGAGATCAGGCTCTACACCGTCTTCGTCATCAATCATCTCAATCTGCCCGCCATCGGCGAGGCGGCGATCGGCTCGTACTTCGCGGATTACTGGAACGCCGAATCCGACGCGCCGGCCAATCAGCGCTTCGTCAAGGGCTTCATCGCGAAGCACAAGGCGCATCCCTCGCACTTCGCGGCGCAGGCCTACGACGCGGCATTCCTCATCGACAGCGGCGTCAAAGGTGCCAGGGGCGTGTCGGACCGCAAGGCGCTGGCGATGGCGCTGCGCAAGGCCGATTACGACTCGATCCGCGGGAGGTTCAGCTTCAACGTGAACGGCTTCCCGATCCAGGACTACTACAAGTTCAGTGTGGTGAAAGGGCCGGGCGGCGCGCCTGCGATCAAGACCGAGGGCGTCGTCTTCAAGGCGCACAAGGACGCCTATCACGGCGAATGCAAGGCGACGCTCCAGTAGAGCGGTGGAGCGGAGGCGCAAGGCCGATGCTGCGGAAGCGCCGCATGGGTCCCCGCTTTCGCGGGGACGACAAGCTCGATCAGGATTAGACTATCGACGAACGAACGCCGCAGCGGAGGACCTCGCCATGAAACCCAACCGGATCTTGACCACGCATGTCGGCAGCCTGCCGCGGCCGCACGACCTGCTCGACATGATGAAGGCGCGGCTCACGGGCCAGGGCGCGCCGGTCGACGAGGCCGCCTACCAGGCGCGCGTGACGCGCGCGGTCGCGGACATCGTCAAGCAGCAGGCCGAGTGCGGCATCGACATCGTCGGCGACGGCGAGGTCTCGAAGGCGGGCTTCTTCGTCTACGCGAAGCAGCGCCTGGCCGGATTCGAGCCGCGCCCGGGCGAGAAATTCGAGATCTATCAGGCCGAGAAGAACGCGTTCCCCGAATATTACGAGGAGTACTTCAAGAAGGCGATGCTCGGCGGGATGATCGCGCCGGTCGTGCCGCTCTATGCGACGGGTCCGATCCGCTATGTCGGCGAGGCGGAGCTCCAGCGCGATCTCGCCAATCTCAGGAAGGCCGTCGACGCGGTGAAATGCGCGGGCGTGTTCGTGCCGGCGACCGCGCCCTCGGGCGTCGGGCGCAACCAGTACTACAAGAGCGAGGAAGAGTTCTTCTTCGCGCTCGGCGAGGCGATGCGCACCGAATACAAGGCGATCGTCGACGCCGGCTTCCAGCTGCAGGTCGACGATCCGTTCCTCTCCGACATCTTCGGCGACCCCGCGCTCGACGCGAAGCAGCGCAAGAAGAAGGCCGACATGTTCGTCGCCAGCATCAACCACGCGCTGCGCGGCATCCCGCCCGAGAAGGTGCGTTTCCACACCTGCTACGGCATCAACCACGGCCCGCGCGTGTTCGAGCCGCAGCTCCGCGACGTGATCCGGCACATCCTCAGGATCAGGGCCGGCGTCTACTCGTTCGAGGCCGCCAATGCGCGCCACGAGCACGACTACCACGTGTTCGAGGACGTGAAGCTGCCCGAGGGCAAGGCGATCATGCCCGGCGTGATCACCCACGCGATAAACATCGTCGAGCACCCCGAGCTCATCGCCGAATGGCTCGTGCGCTGGGCGAAGCTCGTGGGCCGCGACAACGTGATCGCTGGCGCCGATTGCGGCTTCTCCTCGCAGGCCTGCTACCACACCGAGGTCCACCCCAAGATCATCTGGACCAAGTTCCGCGCGCTCGCCGAGGGCGCCCGGCTCGCCAGCAAGCAGCTCTGGGCGAAGAAGAAGGCGAAGCCTGCCAAGGCCGCCAAGGCAAAGAAGAAGGCAGCGTAGGCGCTGCATCGGTGTTGCGCGTGGTTCGAGGCTCGTCGAAACGCGGGTGCGTTTCGACGAGCACCTCACCATGAGGCGCGATTTTTTTCGGGCACCGAACGCCGCTTCTTGCAGCCAACCCACCCACGACCTCATGCCGAGGCGGTCGGCGAACGCGGTTTCGCGTTCGCCGAGCCTCGAAGCACGTAAAGCGGCGATGCAGCGCTAAGGCCGCGGCGCCGCCGCGCGCCGGAGGCGGTCGTTGATCGCGGCGCCGAGGCCGTCTTCGGGGATCGGCATGACGGCGATCGTGTGCGCCTGACTCGCGTCGAGGCGGTGGAGATAGGCGAAGAGATTGGCCGCCGCCTCGACGAGGTCGCCCTTGGGCGAGAGATTGAGCGACGCCAGGATGCTGCGCGGCGGGTTGGGGCCGAACGCGAGCAGCGCCTCGCCGGGCTCGGCGGCCGTGGCGTTCAAGCGCAGCGGCTTCTTCGGCGCATAGTGGCTCGCGAGCATGCCGGGCGACTTGATCTCGTCGTCGCTGATGATCTCGCTGTTGGCGTTCATCGCCGCCGGCGCCCCGTCGGATCGACGCTCGGCGCCGGGCGCTTCGTCGTGCGCGGCGACGACGGCGATCTTCTCGCCGAGCTCGCGCTCGAGCGCCTCGGCGGTGACAAGGCCGGGGCGCAGGATGCGGGCCTCGGGCACCGAGAGATCGATCACCGTCGATTCGAGCCCGCCCGGGCACTTGCCGCCGTCGAGGATGAGATCGACTCTGTCGCCGAGCGTCTCGACGACATGCGCGGCCTCGGTCGGCGACAGCCGGCCCGAGGGATTGGCTGAAGGCGCCGCGATCGGGAGATGCACCTTCTTCAACAGCGCCTGCGCGATCGGATGTGCGGGCATGCGCAAGGCCACCGTGTCGAGCCCGGCGCTGGCCAGCAGCGAGATGGGGCAGCCCGGCGCGCGCGTGAGCACGAGGGTGAGGGCGCCGGGCCAGAATCTGGCGGCGAGGCGCTTCGCGCGCTCGTCCATGATCGCGATCTCTTCGGCCGGCCAGCCCGGCGCCAGATGCACGATCAGCGGATTGAAGCGCGGGCGGCCCTTGGCGGCGAAGATGCGCGCCACCACGCGCCCGCGCGTGGCATCGCCGCCGAGGCCGTAGACGGTTTCGGTCGGGAACGCGACGAGGCCGCCTTCCGCGAGCAGATCGGCGGCGGCGGCGATCGAGTCGGGTGTCGCCGGCACGACGTTGCTGGTCATGGCCGCTCCGGAGCGGGTGGCCGGGTCGCGGGGCGTCCTCGCGCGACGAAAGGAGGATTGCGGAAGCCGGGCTTGCCGTAAACGAGAGGAACGCCGGCGTGATCCGTGACGCTGCCACCTGCCGCGTCGAGAATCGCCTGGCCGGCGGCGGTGTCCCACTCGCTGGTGGGCCCGAGGCGCGGATAGAGGTCCGCGCGGCCTTCGGCGATGAGGCCGTATTTCCACGCGCTGCCCATGACGATGCGCTCGGCCACGCGGTAGGGCTTCAGGAACTCCTCGAGATCCTGGCGCGCGTTGTGCGAGCGGCTGTGCGCCACGACGAGGCCCGCTTCGGGCGCCGCACGCGCCGCGATTGGCACGGCCTGCCCCTCGCCCACGATCTTCACCGCGGTGCCGGGACCGGCCGCCGCATAGGTGAGATTCTCGGCCGGAACGTGCAGCACGCCCAGGACCGGCCGGCGCTTCTCGACCAGCGCGATGTTGACCGTGAACTCGGCGCGGTGGGCCACGAACTCCTTGGTGCCGTCGAGCGGATCGACGAGCCAGTAGCGCGCGTCGGCCAGCGCCTCGGGCGCGGGCGCCGCGGCGAGGCTCTCCTCGGTCACGACCGGCACGCCGGGCAGG
>SBBV01000066.1 GCA_005240015.1 Candidatus Odyssella thessalonicensis
ACTCGCGCCGCATCGATTTCGAGTACGACGGCGAGATGTCGGCCGATACGGCGCTCGACGCCGCGCTGCTCGCGCACTACCCGTTCGCGCGCCTCAAGGGCCCGGCCAACGTCTTGATCATGCCCGAGCTCCACAGCGCCAACATCGCCGCGAAGCTTTTGCAGAAGATGGGCGGCGGCGCCTCGATCGGGCCGATCCTGCACGGCCTTGCCAAGCCCATCCAGATCGTGCCGCTCGGCGCCACGGTCTCCGACATCGTCAACATGGCGGCGCTCGCGGCCGCGGCGGCCGAGGGTTAGTCCTCCGTCCCGCTGCGCTTCTTCTCGGTCGCTTCGCGGAGCTTCGCTTCGGCGTCGGCGCGCGCGGCCTCGGCGGCCTTCAGCTTGGCCTCGAGCTCCTGGCGGACCGTATCGGCCGTGCGGGCGACCATCTCGGCCCGCGTGCGCGCCTCCTCGGCGATCTGCGCCTGATCGCGCGTGCGCCGTTCGGCCGCGGCCGCCGTGGTGGCGGCCTGGCGCGCATTGGCCAGCTGGCGGCGAAGGTCTTCGAGCGCCGCTTCGCGGGCGCCGAATTCCGCGCCCAGCCGAGAAATTTCACCATTGAGCCGATGAACGTGGAGGCCGCCGGCGGCGGCAGCCGTGATCAAGAGTAAACCCAAGGCCCAAACCAAGCGCCTGAGCCTGGCCTGGCTCTGAACAGTCGGCTGCATCGGCGAAATACCCCTTCCCCTCGCGGCACACTCCCACGCGACAACTACGTTCGAGAGGCGAGATGAGTTCTCCCGCTTGGTCGGCCGCGTGCTGCGGGGCTATTGCGGGCGCCGGGGCCGGCGCTGGCCTTCGATGCTGTCGTAGAGATTGACCGGGGCGAAGTCGTCGGTCAGCAGGCGCGCCTCCTTGAGCGCGATCTGGGCCTCGTCCTTGAGCAGCGGCCGCAGGTCGTAGCGGAATTTGTACTGCGCCTGCCGTTCGGCGGCGCGCGCGAGGCGCTGCTCGGGCGTCATCGGCGGCTCGAGGCGCGCCAGCACGATCGCATTGCCGCTCCATTCATAGACTTCGACGGTCTTGAAGGTGCGGCGCAAGGTCACCATCGAGCTGTCGAAGAGCTGGGTGCCGGCGCGGAGGTTCAAGACCGCGACGCCGTCCGGCTCGAGCCGGCTTGCGAGCAGCGTATAGAACTCGTGCGTCAGGAGATGGAACGGCACGTAGCCGCCGCGGAACGCGTCGATCATCACGATGTCGTACTTCGCCTTGTTGCGCGCGAGGAACACACGCCCGTCGCCGGTCGCAATGCGGTGGCGCGCATGCTCCTCGACGCCGAAATACTTCTTGGCGGCCGCCACCACGCCGGGATCGAGCTCGACCGAGGTCACGTGCAGCTCGGGCACGTGGCGGAGGAAATATTCGGAGACGCTGCCGCCGCCCAGGCCCACCATCAGCATGGTCCTGAGCCTGCCGGCGTGGACCGCGGCGAGCGTCTGATAGTGCGAGTGCGGCAGCGGCAGCTGGCCGCGGTCGCGCAGGTTCAAGACCGACTGGCGCGTGTTCTCGCCTTTCAGGCGGAACGTCATCGAGAGGAAGTCGCCCTTCTGCACGATGAAGATGTTGTTGTACTCGGTCTCGATGCGCTCGCGGATCATCAGCGGCGCAAGCGGATCGGGCTTGTCGTCGACATAGACGTCGTCGCGCGGGCCCTCGGCCGCGGCCGATGCCGCCAAGGCCGCCACGAGTGCTAGTGCCGCCAATAATCGCGGTCCGAAACACCAGTGCATCATTCGAGTTCCCCCGATTCCAGTGCGCCATCCTGAGCGAAGCGAAGGACCTTGCCTCAACCGCCGCGACCGTGGGCGGTGGAAGCTAGGTCCTTCGCTTCGCTCAGGACGACGTCAAAGCGAACATCTCACGGCTTCTTCACGGTGATCTTGATGCCGAGCACGGTGCGGAGCTCGGCCGGGCTCGAGGCCGCGAGCGCGCCGATCGCGAGCAGATTGAGCGGCGCCGGCGGGCGCACTTCGACGACGAGCTCGCCCGGATTGTCGAGGAACGCGATCAGCGCATCGAACGCCTCCTTGGCGAGCGGGTCGGGCTGCTCGTCGCGGAAACCCTGTAGCATCGCGCGATACTGCGCCTTGATCGAAGCCTCGTCGGTCTGCTGCTTCTGCGCCTCGCGCTTGATGACGCGGCCGATGATCGATTTGTCGCGATAGACGAGGTCGGCGGAGAGGAGATTGACGCGCGCCAAAAGGCCGAGGGCGGCGACACCCTCGCGCCCGCGGCCGGGCGGCGTCGTCTGGCCCGGCGGTGGCGGCGGCGGGGGCTCCATCGCCTTCTTGATCTCGTCGGGCGAAACGCCGCCGATCCTGAGCGCGAAGGTGATCGCACCCATGTCGGCGACGTCGAGCTCGAGCTTGCCGAGGTTGTAGAGCTTGTTTGCCGCGTCGTAGCGATAGGCGAGCTCGGCGCTCATGTTGAGCCGCGTGTATCCGAGCTCGCGCATGTCGCGCGCGAAACCCTGATCCTTGGCGGTGTCGAGCGGCGCCTCGATGCCCTTGATCGCGAATTCGAGCGCGCGCAGGTCGGCGGGATTCTTGTCGAGTAGGTTCACGCTCTCGAACGCGCGCAGCTCGATCGCGGCGATGCGAACGGTGCCGTCGGGCGTGTCGGCCGCGATGTCGCGCGCGACGGCGCCCTTGACCGAGATGCGGCGCGGGAAGTCGACGAGGATCGATTCGATGTCGATCGAGC
>SBBV01000517.1 GCA_005240015.1 Candidatus Odyssella thessalonicensis
GCGCCACGCTGCTGCTCGGCAAGAGATTCTCGCGGAGCCGCTTTTTCGCCGACATCGCGCGCTGGAGAGCGACGGTCGCCACCGGCAATCCGACCGTGCTCAACATGCTGCTGCAGGGCGACGACGTCGTCCGCTCCGCGGACTTACCGCATCTCCGCTTCATCACCTCGAGCTCGGCGCCGCTCACGGTCGAGGAATGGCGGCGCTTCGAGCAGCGCTTCGGCATTCCGGTGGCCCAGGGCTACGGCGCGAGCGAGACCGGCTGGATCGCCGGCTCGACCGACCGCACCAAGCGCTACGGCTCGGTCGGCAAGCCCCTGCCCTATCTCCGCGCCGCGATCGTCGACCGCGCGGGCCGCGTGCTGCCGGCCGGCGAAATCGGCCATGTCGAAGTGGGCACTTATCCCGATGGCGCGTTCCGCTACATCGACGAGGACGGCTCGCTGCGCGTCAACGCCGTTGGCCGCCTGCGCACCGGCGACATGGGCTTCCTCGACGCCGAAGGCTATCTCCATCTCACCGGCCGCGAGAAGGACCTCATCATCCGCGGCGGCGTCAACATCTCGCCGCTCGAGATCGATGCCGTGCTGCTCCAGTTGCCCGAGATTGCCGAAGCCGCGACCGTGGGCGCGCCCGATCGCATCTACGGCGAGGAGGTCGTGGCCTCGGTGGTGCTGAAGCCGGGCGTAACGCTGACCGCGGACGCGATCCTCGCCCACTGCGCCGCGTGCTTGCCCGCGTTCAAGGCGCCGAAGCGCATCGCACTGGTGGAGGCGCTGCCCAAGACCGCGCGCGGTAAGCTCGACCGCAAGGCCGTTGCTGCGCGATGGCGCGCGGCGTGACAATGAAACGCGCGCCATTAGATCGGCGCGGGAGGAGAGCATGACCGTCAGCGACGATCTGCGCCGCGTGATCGAGGCGAATGCGCGGCTCTGGGCCGGCGAGGCCGAGGTGTTCCGCACCTATTGGACCTGGAGCGGGCGCACGCGCGAGACCGACCGCCAGTGGCTCGCCTATCAGTGCTACAAGGAGGTGTGGAGCGTCGTCTCGGGCGATCCCGCCGACGGCCTGTTCATGGGCACGCTGCGCCAGCTGGAGCGCATGTTCCCCAAGATCGACGCCGACATCGACCGCCACGAGGTCCTCGACGTGGCCGAGGGGCTCTGGGCCGAGTTCGCGCATTACTGCGCGTTCGCCGACGCCTACGACGCGATGGGCAGACCGGGCGAGCCCAAGATGAATCCGCGCATGGTGAAGGGCACCGGGTGGAAGGCCGACGAGGAGCTGGGCGCGCTGCGCCATTCACACCGGAAGCAGTACGGCGCGCTCGGCGAGCGCGCCTGCAAGTTCACCGAGGGCGGCTACTGCACGCTGTTCAGCGAGGGCATGAAGCTCGCCGCCAATCCCGCCGGCCATGACGGGCGCGACGGCATCATCGCCGAGGCCTGCGCCAAGGTCTACGACGACGAGTTCGGCCACATGCTGAAGGGCATCGTCGGCCTCGACCGCGAGGGCCTCACGCGCGAGGACTGGGCCCTGTTCGAGCGCATCACGCAGGAGCAGCTGCGGTCGCGCATCCTCATGCGCAACGACCAGTTCGGCAAGCCGCTCTCGGAGAGGCGCATCCGCGAGATCTTCGCCGGCGAGGTGACGCCGATCGCGTTCGACTACGCGCAGGCGAGGCTGGCGGCATGAGGGACAGCGCGTGCGCGGCATCTAGATCGCCCGCGAGACCATGCGAAAGACCAGGAACACGATGATCGCCACCGTGGGCAGAGATCCGGCCACGATCGCCAAGATGTTCGTGGCATCGGGCCCGTTACGCTCGAGAGCCACGGCCCCCAGCGCCAGCCCGGCGATGCTCAGCCCCCAGGAACAGGCGGCGGACGGGATCAGGACGAAGGCCATCATGAGGAAGAACCAAGAATGGACGGACGAGGCAAAAAGGATCCACCAGCTCGCGTATGCGACAGCCATGCAGGCGGGCACGCCGGCCAGCGACAGGGCAATCGCGACCAGGCCGAGATCGCGCCGCCTCGGCGCGGCAGCCGGAGTTGGCGAGAGCGCGGGGTTCGGCGCCATGACATAGCCTCCGCCAGCGACAAGACGCCAACCCGCTGGCAATGCGAAGCGGCGCCATCTTCCCGCGGGCAAGCGAGGCTCATCCGGCGAGGACGCCGGTCGAGCATCCCGCTCGCCGCAGCGGCAGAGCGTAACCGGGCAAAACGAGGACGAGACGAACAATGACCAAGCTCCCCCTCGTCATCGCCTGCTGGGACTACGACCGCACGCGCGCGATCATGGATGGCCGCGTCGCGGTCGAAGGGTGCGATGTCACCTATCTGCCGCTGCCGGTCGAGGAGACGTTCTTCCGCGCGTTGAAGTTCGCCGAGTTCGACGTCTGCGAGCTGTCGTTCAGCTCCTATTGCCGCTCGCTCGCGCGCGAGCGCGACGAGGGCGTGGCCCTGCCCTACCGCGCGATGCCGGTGTTCGTGAGCCGGATGTTCCGCCACTCGGGCATCTACATCAACACGACGAAAGGCATCCGCGCGCCCGCCGACCTGAAGGGCAAGACCGTCGGCGTGCCCGAATACCAGATGACCGCCGCGGTCTGGATCCGCGGCATCCTCGAGCACGAATACGGCGTGGCGCCGGCCGACATGCGCTGGCGCAATGGCGGGCTCGAGGAGCCGGGCCGCATCGAGAAGATCCCGCTGCAATTGCCGGCGGGCGTCGAGCTCAAGCCGATCCCCGAGGGGAAGACGCTCTCGGCGATGCTCGCCGCCGGCGAGATCGACGCGCTCGTCTCGGCGCGCTGGCCTTCGTCGCTCGGCCGCTCGCCCGACGTGGCACGCCTGTTCCCGAATTTCCGCGAGGTCGAGAAGGCCTACTACAAGAAGACCCGCATCTTCCCGATGATGCACGTGGTGGGCGTCAGGAAAACGCTGCTCGATGCGCATCCCTGGCTCGGCTCGAGCCTCTACAAGGCGTTCGTCCAGGCCAAGGACCTCGCCTATCCCGAGCTCACGCAGATGGCCGCGCTCAAGATCGCGCTGCCGTGGCTCGGGCAGGAGATCGAGGAGACCCAGGCGCTGATGGGCAAGGATTTCTGGGCCTATGGCGCCAAGGAGAACAAGACCACGCTCGACGCCTTCCTGCAGTACCATTTCGAGCAGGGTCTCTCGGGCAAGAAGAAATTCGCGATCGAAGACGTCTTCATCCCGAGCACGCTCGAGATCTCGCGGCTGTGACGGGCGAAGCCGCGCTGGCCGAGCTTCGCGCGATGCTCGCGGCCTGGCCCGGCGAGATCGGCGCGGATGCCTGCGCGGGTTGGTTCGCGTGGCGTGGGGGCGGCAGTGCCGAGCCCTGGTGCGAATACGGCCCGCGCTTCGATGAATTGTGGGCGGCGCTGCGCCGCGCCGGCGCGCTCGACGAGAGCGACTACATGCGCTGGCCGGGCCTGGCCGACTACGAATCCGGACGGCGGCGCATGGCCGATGCGCCGCGCGGCGATATCGCGAAATGGCTGTTCGCGGTGTATCGTCAGGAGCGCTTCGTGACGGGCCTCTGGGCGAAGCAGCTGCGCCAGGGCCGGCTCAAGGACGCCATCGCACGCTGGGTGGCGCTCAACAGCGAGGGAGAATGACGATGGACGGCAGCCCGCGCCTGCTCGACGAGCTTCGCTCGCTTCCCGATCTCGACCGGCTCATCGCCGCCATCGGCGCGCGCAACATGACGCCCGGCTGGATCAAGCGCGAGAAGCCGATCCTCTGGCACGAAATGCGCTCGGAATTCGTGCCGGCGCATTGGCGCTATGCCGAGGCCAAGGCCGCGATGCAGGCGGCGGGCCGGCTGATCGGCACCGATCTCGCCGAGCGGCGCAACTTCGTGATGCGCAATCCCATCCCCGGCAACGACATGGCGACGTTGCGCACGCTCGTCTGCGCCTACCAATCGATCATGCCGGGCGAGAAGGCGCGCTCGCACCGCCACGCGCCGCATGCGCTGCGCGTCATCCTGGAATCGAAGGGCTCCTATTCGACCGTGCAGGGCGAGAAGACGCCGATGGAATCGGGCGACATCGTGCTGACGCCGGGCTGGCACTGGCACGGCCACGGGCACGACGGCAGCGAGCAGGCCTACTGGTTCGACGGCCTCGACGTGCCGCTGACGCATCTCTTGGAGCCGATGTTCTACGAGGAGCACCCGGAGGGCTGGGAGAAGGTCGACACCGTCACCGAGAAATCGCCGATGCGCTTCGCCTGGGCCGATACGCTCGGGGCGCTCGAGCAGGCGCGCGCCGACAATGCCGGGCATTTCGGCGCCACGATCGAGCTGCCGGCGCCGACCATGCCGACGATCACGCTCAAGGTTCACAAATGGCCGACGGGTTGGAAGAACCGCGCCTATCGCCATGTCGCCAACACGGTCTATGTCGTGATGCAGGGCAGCGGCACGTCCCGGATCGGCGATGCCAACTTCGACTGGCGCTTCGGCGACACGATCGCGGCCCCGGCCTGGCTCAGGATCGAGCACCAGGCCAGCGCCGACACCGTCATGTTCTCGATGAGCGACGAGAACATGATGAAATGGGCGCATTACTACCGGATCGAGGCGCTGGCGTAGCGCGCCGCCCAGCGCCGGATCGGACTGGCCGCGCCGTATCAACTGACGATAGACTAGGCTCTCCCGCTACGGCGCGCGCCCATGTCGTTGCCGCCTTTTGCCCTTTGGGTTCTGCCCCTCTTCGCCGCGCTGATCGCGCTCGAGGTCTTATGGTTCCGCCACGTGCGCCGCGCCTATCCGTGGCGCGACTCCTTGGCCTCGCTCGGGGTCTGGACCGGGCGCATCATCACCGGCATCGCCGGCACGGCCTTCATCGTCGTGGTCTACGACCTGCTCTGGCAGGCGACTCCGTTGCGCGTCCCGCTCGACACTGTGTGGAGCTGGCTCCTCCTCTTCGTTGGACTCGAATTCTGCTACTACTGGTTCCACCGCTGCTCGCACGAGATCCGGTGGATGTGGGCGACGCATAACGTGCACCACTCGGCCGAGCGCATCCACTTGATCGCCGCCTATCGCCTGGGCTGGACCTCCGTCATCTCCGGCAACTGGCTCTTCTACACGCCGCTCGTGCTCACGGGCTTCCACCCTTGGGCCGTGCTGCTGATGCTCGGCTTGAACCTCACCTATCAGTTCTGGCTGCACACCGAGGCGATCGGCAAGCTGCCGCGCTGGTTCGAGTACGTGTTCAACACGCCCTCGCATCACCGCGTGCACCACGCCGTCACCCCCGCCTATCTCGACCGCAACTATGGCGGCGTCGTCATCGTGTTCGACCGCCTCTTCGGCAGCTTCGCCGAGGAGCGCACGGACGATCCCTGCCGTTACGGACTCGTCGACCCCAACCCGAGCCGCAATCCGTTCGTGATCGCGCTGCGCGAGTGGCTCCGGCTCGGGCGCGACGCCGTCCGCGCGCGCGGCTGGCGCGAGCGGCTCGCCTACGCGTTCGGGGCGCCGGGCTGGAAGCCGGGCGGCGAGGGCTCCACCGCCGCAGAGATCCGCCGGGCCGCAGGGATCCCTGCCTAGGGGCCGGCCCACCCTGAGCTTGTGAAGGGCCCGCCCGCCCCGGTCGGTCGCATCGATCTGGAAATCCTGCGCCATGCCACTGGCGCAGCGAGCACCGGCGTTCTAAGAGGACTGAAGAAGAAACGACGTCTGGGAGCCGCCATGCCCCGCCTCGCCATCTCTGCGCTTGCCGCGACGCTCGCCGTGCTTTCCGCCTGCGGCGGCGGACGCCCGCAAAGCATCAATCCGTTCTCCCGCCTCTCCGCCACCGAGAGCCACTGCCGCGCGGCGCTCGACCATCTCGTCGCGCGCGAACCGGAGAAAGTGAAGATCTCGCTCGAGGACGTGAACGAGCGGCCACGCGACAATCATCGGGCTGTCACCATCGTCTACGTGCAGGGCGAATCGCGCCGCCTCTTCACCTGCCTCTACGAGCCCGACCAGCCCAACCGCATCGTCGCCGGCTCCTATCGTGGCCAGGGGCTGACGCCGGCGCAGCTGCAAGAGGTCAACGCCGCCGCCGCGCGGCGATGAGCGAGGTCACCGAAGCTCTGGTCGCGCGCGCCCGCGCGATCTCCGAAAGCGCGCATGCCGGCCAGGTCGACAAGGCCGGAGCGCCGTATTTCTCGCACCCCGCGCGCATCGCGGCGTCGCTCGCCGACCCCGCCGCGCGCTGCGTCGGCTACCTGCACGACGTGGTCGAGGATTGCCCGGGCTGGACGCTCGCGCGCCTCGCCGCCGAGGGCATGCCGCCCGAAGTCGTCGCCGCCGTCGACGCGCTCACCAAGCGCGCAGGCGAAGAC